>PIVQ01000069.1 GCA_003354055.1 Desulfobacteraceae bacterium
AAAAAGACCGATCTCATGGCCTACTCCCGCCCCAGGTCCGGCGGTCTTATCGGTATCAAGATGGCAGAAGGTGATGAGCTGATTGCAGCGAGGATAACCGATGGTGACATGAATATTTTCCTGGGATCCGAAGGCGGCAAGGTCATCCGCTTTCATGAGGGCGACGTCAGGGCTACGGCCAGGGGCTCCATGGGGGTCCGGGGGATGCGGATTGCTGAGGACGCCCGTGTGGTTGGTATGGAAGTGCTGGGAGAGGAAGGCACCCTGCTGACCGTAACGGAAAACGGGTACGGAAAACGGACCCTGGTTGAAGAGTACAGAACCCAGACCCGCGGTGGTAAGGGGGTGTTCTCAATCAAAACATCAAAACGAAACGGGAAGATGGTCTCCCTGGCCCTGGTGGCTGACAATGATGAACTCATGATGGTCACGGACAAGGGTAAACTGATCCGGACCGCCATTGACGGTATCAATGTTATTTCCAGGAACACCCAGGGCGTTAGACTCATTAATCTGTCTAAAGGGGAAGCCTTAATCGGTATCGCCAGATTGCCTGAAGTAGATGAGCCTGATGAAGCTGTTTCTGAAAACGGTGAAGAGGTGGATCAGGATGCAGTTCCCGAAGATGACACTATGACTTCTTCGGAGCCAACGGACACAGCGGACTCAGCGGATACAGCGGATACAGATGATGACGGAGACTCAGGAACAGACGCATAAAGGCGCAGGCCATAGGAAACGGCTGAGGGAGCGGTTTCTTGCGGCCGGTCTTGCAGGATTCCAGGACTACGAGGTTCTGGAACTGCTCCTGTCTTTGAATACCCCGAGAAAAGATACCAAACAGGCTGCAAAGGATCTGATCAAAGAGTTTAAGACCTTTCACCGGGTGCTGGAAGCCAGCACCCGGGATTTGTGCCGCGTAAACGGTGTCGGTCCTGCCAATAGCTTTGGTATTCATCTGATAAAGGCTGCTGCGGACCGCTACCTTGAAACCCGGTTACTTGACCGGGATGTGGTCAAAGATCCGGACAGCCTTCTGGTTTTTTTAAACCAGATCATCGGATATAAAGACAGGGAACATTTTGTAGGGATTTTCCTGGACGCCAAAAACCGGGTGATTGCACCTAAGATTCTGTTTACGGGCAGCCTAACCGCAAGCGCAGTCTACCCCAGGGAGGTGATTCTCAGCGCTCTGGATCACAAGGCCGCGTCTGTTATTTTTGCCCACAATCATCCTTCAGGAGATATAAACCCCTCAAAACAAGATATTCGCATTACCAGAACTTTGAGTCTTGCATTGAACTTTGCGGGAATAAATGTCCATGATCATATCATCACCGGAAGTGACGGATATTACAGTTTTGCAGGGAATGGACAGATGGCGCAATTTAACCAGGAGTTTGAACGCTTAAATGAGTGATACCAATAAACTGCCGGACTGCTTTGGGAATATGGAAAAGGTGTTTCCCATGGGCCCCAAGGGGCTTCGTGAAACCCCCGAGGACTGCTTCTTTCATTGTCCGGTGAAAACCCGCTGCCTCCAGCAGGCCATGGCCACCAAAAACGGGGTTCAGGTGGAAGAGGAAATTATAGAGCGTTCCTCCAAGGCCGGTGCCATGAATTTTTTTGAACGCTGGTCCAGGAAAAAACAGGCTCACCGTCGCAGTGAGAAATTAGAAGACTAAAAGGTCACCTAAAAAATTTAGAATTTGGCTCCTCGCTTGAACCGTTGAAACCGGAAGGCCTTTGACAAACCGAATCCGGGCAACTTCAACTCTTTTTGGTCACCAACGACTTTTTCTTGAACCAGATCATAGGTTGCCATATCAATGAGCAAGCCTTTTTTATCCGCCATACTTTCCAGTTTTGATGCCAGGTTTACGGCATTACCCAGATAGGTAAATTCCCGTTTGATAAAATTCCCCAGGAACAGGGCATAGATTTCTCCGGTGCTCATTCCCATGCGGAAGGAAATCTCTTGCTCAAGTCCGTAGGCCTCTTTAAATCGTCTGTTTTTATTGTGAATGGCCCGGTTCATATCCACGCTGGCCTGGATTGCGTTAATGGCCACATCGGGATTGACACGTTCACCATGTTCGAAAATAGCCATGAATCCATCACCAAGGAATTTGTCAATATACCCGTTGTTCTGGAAAATAACGATGCAAAGCCTGTCGATGAGTTCGTCAATCATCTGAACGGTAACGTGTTCGTCTGATTTTTTCATCAAAGCGGAAAAACCTGCAATATCCACGAACAGCGTAGAGGCAAAGAGCTTGGTTTTTTTATTGCCGGTTTTAAAGGGGCTGACCTGGCTTGCCAGGCGATTTCGTGTAAAGGCGGCATCCTGGTAGACAAGGTCTGAGGTGAGGATGATCTTGGCTTCCTGCTTGTCAATGAGGCGGGCCGCATCAAATGCCCTGAAAATATAGCGCTTTACCCCGCCCAGCATTCCTATTTTTGCAGAGGATTTGAACAGTTCAAGGGCCTGGGATTCACGGTCCGTATCATAACAGATACTTCCCATTTCATAGAAAACGTCAGACATGATCTGGGCAGAAGACAGATTTTTGCATCGGGCAAGATCCACTAAAGACTGGAGTTTTTCCTCTGCCAGACCGTAATCCAGCATTTTTTTATGAACCTTGGCGATGAGGAGTCCCGCAGCTATCGTTTCCTTGTGCATACGGAGGTTTTGAAATTCAGGTTCGATCTCCTGAATGACAAACAGGGCCTTTTCAGTGAAATTCAACTCCAGCTGAAGGTGGGCATATTCAAGTTTGGCCCGCAGCGTTCCCTTAGTAAAGCCGTGGCGATCAAAAATATCCAGGGCCGTTTCTATTGAGGTGGGTAGGGTGTGATCCAAAAGCCCGATGATCCGTTTGATCCGGCTAAAATTGATCAGGGAGTAGGCAAAGATAATGGCAGCGCCTTTATCTGATTCCCCTTTGGCAGTATAGGCGGCTTGGGCAACTTTTTTTTCCAGGGTCACATAGCTTTTGGCCTTGGCATATTGGTTTAAATGTATGGTGACATCAGCGAGAAGAGAGTAGATTTCACCGAGGAAATTTTGAAAGTTGTCATTGGCATCTGCCATTTTCAGTGCTTTTTGAAGAAAAAATTCCGCATCAATGAAATTGCACTGTGAGTGGTGAATATATCCCAGCGACATATATATTTTAAGACGCCATTTGGCAAAGTTTATTGCCGTATCAGGCGCCGTTGGAGCTGCTTTTATCAGGCCAAGTGCCTTGTCCAGCAGCTCCTCAGCTCGTGGGTAATATCCCAGATTCTGGAGGAAAATATTTTTCATCCAGAGGATGGCCACTTGACAGGTAGTGTCATCTTCAAAGGGCTGTGCCCTTGATTCAAATCGGTTTAATGAAGAAATAATAAGATCTTTTGGGCCTTTGAGGTCAAAAGAGTTGAAAATGGCTTTGAGTTCACGTATTTTATCAGGCATGTTAGTACCACATCATAAGCAGTTCAGGTCAGATTAAATGATTCAATACTTTAGTCAACACAGAAATACATACAGGGTTCGGGACTTTTTAGCAATGTTGGCCTTGTACCGGACTTAGGAGGCATAAATGAAGTCAGTAAAAGATTTGGATGTTCAAAATAAAATTCTTTTTATCCGGGTGGATTATAATTTGCCCATGGATGATGAGGGAAATATTACGGATGATAATCGGATTGCCGCCACATTGGATCTGATTCAGTATCTAGTGGATAAAAAGGCAAAACTGATCCTGGCCTCCCATCTGGGAAGGCCCAACGGGGTGAAAGATGATAAGTACAGTCTTTTACCCGCGGCAAGGCGGTTGTCCGAACTTCTTGAAACCCAGGTTCAATTTGTGGGGGACTGTATCGGAGAAACCGTGAAAAACCGGGTGGCTGACCTTAAGCCAGGTCAGATTCTCATGCTGGAAAATTTAAGGTTTTACAATGAGGAAAAGAAAAATGACCCGGGATTTGCAAAACAACTGGCTGACCTCTGCGATGTATATGTGAACAATGCATTTGCAGTTTCCCACAGGGATCAGGCCTCGGTCACCGGAATTCCAAAGTATGTAAAAGTTTCTGCGGCAGGATTTTTACTTGAAAAAGAAGTGAGATCATATTACGATTCTGTTGAGAATCCGAAAAAGCCCCTGGTCGCCGTCATCGGCGGCGCAAAAGTATCAAGCAAGCTGGCTGCATTGGAAAATATGCTCAATTTCGTGGATCGCCTTATCATTGGCGGTGCCATGGCTAATACCTTTTTAAAGAGCCAGGGTGTGGATACCAAAGGATCCATGATCGAGGAAGATCTTCTTTCCACTGCAGCAGGGATTGTAAAAAAGGCCAGGGATAAGGGAATTGACCTCTTGCTGCCCGAAGATCTCGTGGCTGCAGAGCAATTTGACCTGGATGCGAATAAAAAGCAGGTGCGCCTGGACGGGATCCCGGACGGCTGGATGGCTCTGGATATCGGATCTGCAACTGCCGAGGCCTATGCCCGGGCTATTGAAGATGCAGGTACCATTGTCTGGAACGGTCCCATGGGCGTATTTGAAATGGACCCGTTTGCCGGGGGCACACAGACCGTTGCCGACGCAATTGCCGCTTGCCACGGATTTTCAATTGTCGGGGGTGGGGACACGGGCCTTGCAGCGAAACAATTTGGAATTGCGGATAAGGTCAATTATATTTCCACTGGCGGCGGCGCCTTCCTTCACCTGATGGAAGGCAAGCAACTGCCAGGGGTGGTGGCGCTGGGATAATCATAATTTTCTAAGGGACGGGACAGTGAAATATTGTAATTCAAGAGAAAGTTTGAGCAGAGAAGACCGGTTAAGACGGTCCTACTACCAGGTGTTACGTGATGAACTGGACCAGTTTGTGATTGGCTATTCTCTTGTGGGATCCTATAATAATTTTTTGCGGCTCAGGACTCCTTATCCCTTTGTAGAATTAAGGGAACTCAAACCTAGGGCGAGGATTCCTTCCATAGAGTTTGATGCCCAGAACTCATTTCTGATTATTTTTTCAGAGGATTTTATTGATAAGAAGCATAAAAAGTATATCCGGTATTTTGATGCGAATAAAACCACCAAAACCAATTTGCTGCGGCACAAGTATTTCCCTAATGTAGAGAATTACGATAGAAATATGAAGCATTTTGAGACCGGAGAGTTCTTCTCTCTGCTTAGGTCCCTTTTACCGGTGGATTATGCCCTGCTAATTCAGAGAAATCAAAGGACCAAAGTTCAATATGGCCTGACCCACTTCCATGTGCGGGTGGACTGGCCCATTGCCGATGCCTCTGAGGATCTGGCCAAGTCTCTACGTTATATCTCCAAGGATCTCTATGAAAAAGGAGATAAGTACGCGGAGAACATGCAGAAAAAACTATTTGAGTACTATGGGGTCCCGTTGATGTCCGGCGGAAGACGGACCGCCGCTATTGTTGCTGCCCAATACTTCAGACAGATGGGTGGCATCACCACTATCTATGTCTCGTCCAGTGAGTCCAGAAATCTGCTGCGTATTGATGAAAATGGGGTGTCCAAGTCTGTACTGGTCAAATTAAGTCCGGATCAGGTCAAGACCCTGGCAGAGCTTGCCGGGATTTCCCAGAACGGCTTTACCAAGAACTATGTGGTGGCCAGACAGCGTAAATCATATGTCTGTATACTCAATGTCAGGTATGATCATACCAGCCATGCCCTTCCTTCCGAAGGTGGGCGCCTGAGGGAACTTAACTTTGACACCAACTGGCTGACCGTGGCTGAGGAACATATTCTGCCAAAACCGGCCATAACAAAATATGCACCCATACCCTATAAAATGATTTATGCCTAAACACAAAAGTTGTGTAACTATTGTGTATTGATCATAATTTTTTGATCATGGCGATTTCATCACAATCAGGATAACTGACACAGCCAATGCAGTCGGCCCAGACTTTAACCGGCAGCTTGGCTTTGTCTGTTTCTATAAACCCGAACCGGGTAAAGAAATCCGGACGGTAGGTCAGGGTGAACAGATCTTTTATTTTGAAATAGAACGCTTCCTGAATCGTCCGTTCGGTCAGGGCACTGCCGATACCATTGCCCGTAAAATTTTCGTCCACGGCAAGGGACCTGATTTCAGCCAGGTTTTCCCAGCAGAACTGAAGCGCACAGCACCCAACCACCTTTTGGGTTTTGGGATCTTCAAATACCCAGAAATCCCTTAGGTGATCGTAGAGTTGACTTAAGGGCCTTGCCAAAAGCTCACCACGTATATTGTAAAACTGAAGCAATGCATGGATAATATTGACATCGTCCAGTACGGCTTTTCTTATCATTGGTTTTCCTTTATTTTCGAATCAAGGCCAACCTTTATTTTCGAATCAAGGCCAACCTTTATTTTCGAATCAAGGCCAACCTTTATTTTCGAATCAAGGCCAACCTTTATTTTCGAATCAAGGCCTGAACTGATCCGGAACTTAGGTCTGACGTCCTTTTGCCGGTATCCGGATGGACATATATCATTTTTGTGTCATCGGGTATATCAAAATATTGAAAGGGTTGGTCTGCCAGAAACGCTTCCATATAATCGATCCAGATGGGCAGGGCTGCCTTTGCTCCGGTTTCATAGGGCCCAAGGCGGGTTGCATTGTCATTGCCTACCCAGACCCCGCACGCCATATCCGGGCTGAATCCAACGAACAGGGCATCTTTGTAAGAGTCCGTGGTTCCTGTTTTGCCGGCAATATCCTTTTTAATATGACTTGCCTTTTTCCCAGTGCCCTCATAAACAACCGCCTTTAACATGTCAGCCATTATGGCTGCGGTGGTGCGGCCGGTGACGGATTCTTTTTTGACGCTCTGTTTGAAAATTACCCGGCCATCTGAATCAAGAATCTTGTCAATGGCATGGGGTATCGCACGTATACCTCTGTTGGCAAAGGGAGTATAGGCAGATGTCAGTTCAATAAGACTCATTTCAGCCGTGCCCAGGGCCAACGACAGGTAAGGGTTAAGGGGAGCGCTTATGCCTGTCCTTCTGGCATATTCGATGACGGTGGGCGTTCCTAAGGTTTCCATCAACCTGACCACAGGGGTGTTTTTTGATAATGCCAAAGCCTTGCGCAGAGTCATCTCGCCGCTGAAAGATCTTGAAAAATTTTTTACTTCCCAGGTTTGGTTGCCGGGCAACGTATACTGAAGAGGGGCATCGATCAGAGTCTGATTCTGTTCATATCCTAACTCAATAGCTGCGGCATAGACCAGTGGTTTAAACGCAGACCCCGGCTGTCGCATGGCCTGAACTGCGCGATTATACTCATTTGTTTTAAAATCCCGGCCACCCACCATACTGCGTATGGCGCCGGTGTGCACATCCAGGGCCACCAGCGCGGCTTCAGGTGCCGGATCTGATATTTTGTTCCGGTTCATTCGCCGGCTTATTCGCTTATCGAGGATGGCTAAATGGCGGCTTACGGATTGCTCTGCTTTTCTTTGAAGTTTTAAATCAAGGGTGGTGTAGATGGAGAGGCCGTCGGCATAACCGATGTCCGTCTTGTCACCCAGCAGCTGTTTCAGGTAAGCAATAAAAAAGGGGGCGGGTGTCTTTTCATCCGATTTTGTCTGGACAGAAACAGGCTCCGAAACGGCAATGTCATGGACCTGGCTGGAAATAATGCCTGTATTGAGCATCTGCTTCAGCACAATGGACCGCCGCCGTTTTGCAAGGTCTGGATTGTTTAAGGGAGAGTATGCGCTCGGTGCCTTCGGCAATCCGGCAATCAAGGCGGCTTGGCCAAGGGTTAACCCGGCCACTGAGGTGTCAAAATAGGTTCTGGCTGCCGCCTCAACCCCATAGGCGCCCGAGCCCAGGTAGATGAGATTTAAATAAAGCTCAAGGATTTCATCTTTGGTATACCGCCGTTCTATTTGAATCGCCAGTAAGGCTTCCCTGATTTTTCGGACAATGGACTTCTCCGGAGACAAAAACAGGGTTTTTGCCAATTGCTGGGTCAGGGTACTGGCGCCCTGTTTGAAGCCGCCTGCCTTTATATCCTGGATAATGGCTCTGACAATAGCTTTTAGGTTGACCCCGGAATGGCTGAAAAAATATCGATCTTCAGTGACAATCAGGGCATCTATTAGATGTTTGGGAATGGCATCTATGGAGACGGGAAATCGTTTTTCCAGATAAAATCGTGAAATGACCTGTTTATCCGATGAGTAAACCGTTGTGACGGCAGAGGGTTTGAATCGTTTTAAATGGTTAATTTCAGGCAGGTCGTACACAAGCCCGTAAAAGGCCCCGGCAAGAATTCCTGCCAGCATTCCTAAGAAGATAACACTTCCAAGTACCTTTTTACCGGAAATCTCCATTACTTAGGCTATAAAAGTTAACACCGATTCTTTAAACTCTTCATCCGTAAAGGGTTTGTGCAATACCTTATTGATGCCGGATTTTTTCAGTATGGAATCATTCACATCAATATCCCCGGATTTTTCCTCCACAAAGTCACTCTGGGTGGTGATCATGAGGATGGGCAGATCCTGGCGGGTGAACTTTTTCCTGACCTCTCGGGTCAGTTCAAGGCCGCTTATATTGGGCATGTTCAGATCGGTAATCACAAGATCTGGTTTTTCTGAAAGGATGGCTGGAATCGCATCTTCAGGCCGGTGAAAGGACTTAGGTGCAAACCCAAGGGCGGATAGTTTGTTTTGATACAATTTGAGCATCATTTTTGAATCATCCACTACAATGATTTTGGCCTTTTGCTGAGCGCCGTTACCGTTTTCAGATACGTCCTTGCTGACGTCCTGAACAAAGTCTTTTTGACCAATACCGGACATGTGCTTTAAAAAGGTTTTTCGTGTGGCAGGGGATGCGGTTTTAACAATATGGTTTTTGGCAAGAGCCTGGAAGGATTCTTCTTCCACAAGAAAGTTGAAAATATTGCCGGCCTCGGTATCAATAAGTGCAGCCACAGTCATTTTTGCCGCATCAGAACCGTCCCTGACAATATTTTTAAGTCCTGCAACCAGGGGTTTGGACAGGTTCTTGTCAATGGCCCGTGCCGCACTCATCCTTACGGATTCTATAGGATCCTGAAGACCCTGGGCCAGGCATATGGCGGTTTTGGGCGATGGAATTCTTTCCATGGCCTCATATGCTGCCTGACGGATATTGGCATCTTTGGGCTGGGTATTGATAATATCAAGAATCGGGGATATGGCGGCCTGATCTCCGATATATCCCAATGTGGTGATGAGATGAACCAGATAATCTGCCTCGGCATTCTTAAAGGCCCGGGTCAAAAGAGGGGTGGCTTTGGAGCCCAGTTTCATGAGTTGGTCAATGGCGGTATCCCTGATAATTGTGGTTGGAGAACTTAAGAGACGGGTCATCTGATCTAGGGCGTACAGATCCTGCATGTCTGACAGCGCTTCAACTGCCAGCTTGTTGGTCTGTTCATCTTCACCTAAAAATTCGAGTAGTTTATCTGCGGCCGGCTGACTGCCGTGCTCTCC
Organism: Desulfobacteraceae bacterium; assembly: GCA_003354055.1. Next base: position 9,522 of record PIVQ01000069.1, read on the forward strand.
AACGGCGAAAATAGCAGCCTTGCGAACGTCTAAATCCGAATGGTTGGCCAGAGAGGCAAATGCCTCAAGCCCCTGGTCAATGCGCAGAGCCCCCAGAGATTTAACCGCAGGCACCAGAATGTCAGGATCTGTTTCTCCATGAATTACCTGGACAAGTGAAGGGGCGGTGTCAGTCAGATAAAGGTCGCCTGCAGCCCGGATGAATTGTATTCGGGTGGCTTTTTCATTCTGGGTAATATAATCGATGACAAGATCGGTATTTCCATAGGCCTTGTCAAGAATGAGATCGTAAAGTCCTTCCTGTACCTCCTGGTTTGATATATTGAGCTTTGTCAGGAATTCCAACAGAGGGAAAACAACCCGTTCCGGTCCTTTCGCTAATTCAAGCAGGGCTTTTTTCTGGACATTGACGTCTACGTTTGAATCCGATGCAAACTGGAGCAAGGCTTTGGCCTTAACAACATCCTCTTCGTTGAGGCAGAAAACCAATTCATCAATAAAGTCTTTTTCGCTTATTGTACCCATGGGTGGTGCCTTTTAGTTTTTGAACTGATAAAATACAGAATTTAAATATTTATTGGATGCAAAAAGGTCGGTATCATTGACCAGGGATTCTGTTGATCCTATGAGCAGATACCCGTCCGGCTCCAGGGTTTTGGCAATATTGGCGTAAATTTTGCGGCGGTCTTCAGTGGTAAAATAAATCATGACATTCCGGCAGAGAACAATGTCGAATTTGCCGACGCCCATAAATGGTTTCATTAGATTCATTTTTTTGAACTGGGCCATGGCACGGAGTTCATCTTTGATTTTATAACGGTCGTTCTGGGGCTCAAAATATCTGTTCAACCGGGCCGGATCCAGTCCCCTTGCTACTTCAAATTTATTGTACAGCCCGTAACTGGCCTGGGCAATGGCTGCATCTGAAATATCCGTGCCAAACAGCTTGATATTATAATTTTGGGGTGTTACCCCCATTTCAAGCAGGGTCATGGCAATGCTGTAGATTTCCTGGCCCGTTGAATTGGCAGCACTCCATAATCGTAGTGTGGGCTTGCCAAAACTTTTTTTGGATCGCTTGTCAATAAGATCCGGAAAGATCTTATGCTGAAGCAGTTGAAAAGGAGACTTATCCCTGAAAAAATAGGTTTCATTGGTAGAGATGGCGTCAATAATATGATTTTCTATCTCTTTTTTGAAATCTGTTTTAGCCCGCCTTAGTAACTCCGCATAAGATCTGCATTCAAACTTGCCAAGAAGAGGACTGAGTCGGGTTTCCAAAAGGTATTCCTTCCCAACTCCCAGGGCTATACCTGAAATCTCCAGGACATACTGGGCAAATGTTTTGAACTCTTCCGGAGTTACGGTAATTTTCGTCATAAGTATCGTATCGGCTTAAGGGTCTTCGTTAGAGGATGACGGTTTTTACGATTTCGTCCGCTATCCTGTCCAAAGGGGCAATAATATCGGCGAGGCCCGTTTCAATGGGCTCCTTGGGCATACCAAATACCGTGCAGCTTTCTTCATCCTGGGCAATGACAACACTGCCGTTCTTTTTCATCTGGGTAAGGCCTTTTGATCCGTCCGACCCCATTCCGGTCATAATAACGCCCGTCGATCTGCCCACATAATGCTGGGCAATGGATCTGAACAGATAATCCACCGAGGGCTTGCAGGAATTTTCCGGAGGATCGTCTGTGATTTTAATTTTCCGGGTCAGACCGTCCGCACCTGCAATTATTTTCATCTGTTTACCACCCGGGGCAATCAAAACCCGTCCAGGTTGAACCACATCCCCGTCTTCAGCCTCTTTAACCTCAAGCTGGGACTTGTTGTTCAGACTGTTGGCCAGGGATGCCGTAAACATAGGGGGCATGTGCTGGACAATTAGGATCGGCGCCTTAAAGTTTGCCGGCAGCATGGGGATCATTTTAGTCAATGCATTGGGACCACCGGTGGATATCCCGATTCCGATGATTTCCGACTTAGATCGGATCAAAGGCGTTTTGGGGATGGCCACCCTGGGTTTTACCGGCTTGGGAACTGCCGGCCTTGCAGGGGCCGTTCCGGTAGAATCAAAGGCTGACACGCCACCCTTGCGCCGTTTAATGGCCTTTATAATGGGGTCAAAGGCCTGTTTGACCTTGAGCATATTGTCGGCCATCTTTCCGGCATCGGGTTTGGGAACAAAATCAAAGGCCCCGAGTTCAAGTGCCCGTATGGTCATCTCGCTGCCCTGTTGGGTCAGGGTAGACAGCATGACGGTCAGGGGCGGTTTATCCATCTTTTTAAGTTCCTGGAGTACTTCAATGCCGTTCATTTCGGGCATTTCAATATCCAGGGTAATCAAATCCGGTTTCAGGGTTTTTATTTTAGACAGGGCGATTTTACCATTATTGGCCGTTCCGACCACTTCCACGCCCGGGATTGCCTTGAGCACGTCCCCGACTATTTTTCGATATACAATGGTATCATCCACCACGACTGCTTTAATGGATTGCATTATTCTTTAAGTACCTCATCAATATCTAATATGCCGATCAGCTGTTTTTCGGTTTTTAAAACCCCTTGAAAAAATTTGCCTTTAACCCCGCCGATATTGGATGGGGCAGGTTCAATATCATCTTGCCTGGCTATTACCACATCGGAAATGGAATCCACCAAAAGCCCGATATGCTCGTCTTCCGAATTCACAATAATATTACGGTTGTCTTTTCCTTTGTTTTTGTTTCCCTGTTCCAGACCCAGTTTTTTACCCAGGTCGATAATGGTAACAATACGTCCCCGAAGATTGAGAATTCCCTCAACATAGTCGTAGGCTTGGGGAACCTTTGTTATGTCAAAGTGTTTGTTAATCTCCTGGATGTTCAGGATATTGATCCCGCACAGCGCTCCCCCAACAAAGAAGGTTGAGAATTCAAGAGCAGTTGATGTGGCTTCCACGGTTGTTTCATTCATTTTTATCTCCTTAACGGATGCAGCATCAGCATATTAAAGGTTCAGGTATTTTCTGACAATGCCCATCAATTTTTCCCGGTCCAGTTTGATTTCATATTCGTCAATGCCCACAGACTTGCCTTTTTCAATATGGGCCTCACTGGCCAGTGAGGTCAGGGCGATGACATTCAAATGGGAATACTTCGGGTCGTTTTTGATCCGTTTTGTCAATTCAAAACCGTCCATATTGGGCATTTCAAGATCGGTAACCACAAGATCGATTTCATCCGCCCTTTCTTTGAGCAATTCCCAGGCTATCAGCCCGTCTTCTGCCTCAATGACCTTGAATCCGTCGTCTTCCATAAAGCTTTTGACCTGGTTTCTGAAAAAGGCTGAATCTTCGGCAAACAAGAGGATCTTTTCCCCTTCTTCGGCCATTCCGGCGGCAGCGGAGGCCTCTTCAACAAACCACTCCGGATTCATGGTTTTAACCAGTTCGAATATATCTACCAGAAGGGTGGTATGGTCGCTGATGATCATGGAACCGCTGATGGCTGTCTGTTTTAATGTACTGGTATCGATATCCAGCACGACTTCCAGAGCATCCACAGGCGGGGTGACCATGAGGCCCAGTTCTTTTTCTTTGACCTTGAATACGATGACTTCCTGCTGGTCTTTAACCGGCAGTTCATCCACGTCCGCCACCTGGGAGAGTTCAAACAGCGGCAGAGATCCGCCTCTGTACTGAACAACCTTACGGTCACCGATCTTTTCAATGGCAGAGGTCTGAATTCTCTCGATTCGTTCCACAATGCTCAATGGGGCTGCAAAATGCTCCGCTTCACCATTCTTAAAGGTGAGCAGCGCAACCCTATCTGCATTGGCCGCAGCCTCTTCCTCGGCTGCCTTGGCATTCTGGCCGGCCTCTGCAACCGTTGACAATTCAGCCATCTGAGCCAGGTTGGATATATCCAGAATCAGGGCTACTTTTCCGTCTCCCATAATAGTGGCACCGGCATAGGCGCTGCATTTTTTCAAGTGGCGGCCCACCGGTTTCACAACGATTTCTTCAGAGTCGTGGAGCTGGTCAACCACAAGACCGTATTTAAAGGCACCGGCAGAGACCACAGCAATATTCATAGCTGAAGTGGCATGATACCGCCTGTCTTCTACATCCCGTTCAACACTACTCTCTTCTCCGGAATCGGCCATGGCATCTTCCGCAGTCAAATGATTTTTGGACCTGCGGTCTGCAAGATTCTCCCTTCTGTCAGCCCGTTCTGTTTTGTCGGTAGGATCTGTATAGGTTTTTTCAATGCCTAGCATTTCGGACAGGTTCAGCAGGGGAAGCAGTTCCCCTCTCAGACGAACCACTGCGGCATCGCCGACTTTTTCAATCTTCTCTTTGACCTGGCCTGCCGGAATCCTGAGCAATTCGTTCAGGTTCACCTGGGGCAGGGCATACCGCTCATTACCCACAGAGGTAATCTGGCTGGGAATGATGGCCAGTGTCAGAGGCAGTTTGATCTGAATATCCGTTCCCTTGCCCGTGGTTGAATCTATTTCAATGATTCCGCCCAGAGTTTCGATATTGGTTACAACCACATCCATGCCAACCCCTCTGCCCGAGACATCAGTGATCTCTTTGGCAGTTGAAAAACCCGGCATGAAAATAATTTCCATCTTTTTTTTGTCAGTCATCTCTGCCGCTTGGGCATCAGTGATGAGTCCTTTTTCAATGGCTGAATCGGCAAGCTTCTTTGGATCAAGCCCCCGGCCGTCATCCGATATCACAAGATTGACCTGGCCTGCATCATGGAAGGCTTTCAATGTGATTTTACCGGTACCGTCTTTACCGATCTGCTCTCGTTCCATCGGCGTTTCAATTCCGTGGTCAACTGAGTTTCTGACCAGGTGGGTCAGCGGATCATTGATGGATTCCAGAATGGTTTTATCAAGTTCAACCTCTTTACCCTCAATTTCCAGTTCAATGGATTTTCCCAATTGCTGGGACATATCTCTGACCACCCGGGTAAATTTGTTCAGAATGTTGGCGATGGGCTGCATCCGGGTCCGCATGATCGCTTCCTGAAGCTCGGATGTAATCATGTCGATACGTTGGCTGGAAAGCTCAGTGGCTTTTACATTGGAAGAGCTAATACCCTGAAGAAGCTGATTCCGGCTAAGAACCAATTCTCCTGCAAGGGTCATCAGGGTGTCGAGTAGCCCCACATTGACCCGGAGAGATGTCTGGGGTTTTGCACCGAGATTAAGATCCTTATCAAGGTTTTTGGCAGCAACGGCTGCCGTTTTCTCTTTGACCACCTGAGGTGCCGGGGCAGCAGGTGCTGCGGCAACGGCAGGTTCTGCCTGGGCCGCCGGGGCTGCCATCGCCGGGGCTGCTGCCGCCACAGGTGCAGCTTCTTTGACAACCGAAGGCACTGTCTGAGGCTCCGCATTAATGTCAGAGGCGGTGACGATCATATCGTCGTTGATTGAATGGATATACTGGCCGCTGATATCAAACAGGGTTTCGGTCATGTCATGTTCAATGATGGAGGCAAAAAGTACCTGAAAGGGAATCCTGCTTGGAGCGGTGGGATCTGCCAAGGTTCCGACAGAGTCGAAATCTATCCTTGAGTCCACAATGGTACCGGTTTTTTGCAGATTGTTCAGTACTTCAATGGGATTTTTGTCTTTTCGCTGGATATCATGGATAAGGTCGTATTCAACAAGGAAAAGATTTTTTCCTTCAGCCTTGTACTTTTCAAGCTCATAAAGGGACACCTGCTGAAATATTCTACCGTCTCTCAACGTAATATCCACCATTTCCGAAACCAGATCCTGCTGATCTTCAGGCAGAGAAGATTTGGTGATATTTTCAAGGGCGGTTACATGGGTAGAAATATCCACCTCATTACTGGTATCAATATTGTTTAAGAGATTCTCCAGTTTGTCAAATCCCTTTAACAAAACACTGATTCTCGTGGAATTCGGAGTTAATTCACTATTCCGGATGAGACCCAATACGTTTTCAAGATGATGGGAAAGATCTTTTATGGTGGTTAACCCCATAAAACCTGCTCCGCCCTTTACGGAGTGTGCTGCCCTGAAAACATTGTTTACCAGATCCAGATCGATGTTAGCCCCACCTTCCTCAATTGTCAGAAGATCACTTTCAATATCACCAAGGTGGTCCAGCGACTCTTCGATGTACATTTGTAGGGTTTCGTCGTCATCAAACATATTAACTCTCCTGAAAGTGTTTGTCTTAGAGATGATAAAACTATACCGATTAGTAAATAATTTACAGAAAAGAATATAGAAAGTCAAACTAAAGATAGGGGGTCAAGCACAGTAACTATCTATATTTTGCGAATTATATCGTTGGGGGAAAACGTCTGGTCCAGCTGCAAAATTGCACAGGTATTCGGCTGGGCATTTTCAACCGGGTTTTCGTCCTGATCCGTCAGGCTGAAAATATCCGATTTCAGGGCCGGACCTGACGGGCTGAGTATCTCCACACGGTCGGTTGATGTCAGTTTGTTTCTGATTTCCACCAGGCAGCGGTTGGCATCGTAACAGGCGAGGATTTTTCCGATAAAACTGTGGATTTTGCCCTGGTGGATATTTTCGCGATTCATGGCTGTTTCACCGGCATCGTCCTGATGGCCGAAATAAAATCCCGTGCAATAGGCCCTGTGATACACCTGGTAAAGTTCTGATCTCCACTCGGGACGGACCTGGTAACCTTCGGGGTCTGCCGTATAGGCATCAATGGCATTTCTATAGGTTTTAACCACGGATGCCAGATAGTTGACTCCCTTCATCCGCCCCTCTAATTTAAGGGAGGTGATGCCGGCATCCACCAGCTCCGGGATATGTTCTATCATACACATATCCTTGGAGTTGAAAATATAGGCCCCCCGTTCGTCCTCCATCAGGGGATGGAATTCATTGGGGCGCTGCTCTTCCACAACCGAATATTTCCATCGGCACGGGTGGCTGCACAACCCCCTGTTACTGTCCCTTTTGGTCAATACCGTACTTAACAGGCATCTGCCGGAATACGACACACACATGGCGCCGTGAATAAACGTTTCCGTTTCAATCTCGGCCTGCTCGACAACTTCCCTGATCTCTTCAAGGGAAAGTTCTCTTGCAAGGTTTACCCTTTTTATACCCAGATTCTGCCAGAACAGAGCGGTGTTGTAATTGGTGGTATTGGCCTGGGTGCTCAGATGGATATCAATATGGGGAATGATTTCCTTGGCAAGCATGATAATGCCGGGATCTGAAATGATCACCGCATCCGGATCCGCCTTGCCGATCCTTTCGAGATACTCCCGCAGCTGTGTTTGCTCATTGTTTCTGGAGTAGATGTTACAGGCCAGATACACCTTAACCTGTTTTCCTCTCGCAAATTTGATCCCGTCGGAAAGCTCCTGATCCGTGAAGTTGCCTGAAAAATTTCTCAAACTGAAATCTTTGCCGGCTAAGTACACGGCATCAGCCCCGTAATGAACGGCAATTTCAAGTTTCTCATAGTTGCCGGCAGGTGCCAGCAGTTCCGGTTTTTTCATTGGAGTCAGGTTGTTCTTTTCGGGTTTCACTTGGGGCGGGATTCCTTAAAATCTTAATTTAAATCGGGTCCATTATATACACTATGGGGGAAGTGAATGCAATGTTGGGGAAGTGATAGCGAGATCAGTTATCAGCGAGAACTGCGAGAGCAGCAGGTGGATAACCTTCGGTTGTCTGGTTTATAGAAAAAGCCTGTGTCACCGGGCAGAACAATGGTGCGGAAAGGGTTCTCATTACCGCTCTTACAGTACATTTTCAATATTTATTGTTATACGCGTAAGTGAATTCCTTTGTTTTTGCTGATCAAGCTGTTCTCGCTGTTCAAGCGGTTCTCGCTATTAGTCCCCTGGCACCGGGCCGGCCAGCCCGGAGGCGGCTATCACTGTTTTTTAAATGTTCTTGTCTTGCTGCGCCAAGACCATTTGAAAAAACATTAATTTCATGCCGCCTTCCGGCCTGCCCAGCCCTCAGTGCCGAATTTAACGTGGTAATGTGCTGTCAAACGATTGTAAAACAGCACGTAATGTTAGAATTTGAAAGTGTAAATATATTCTATTTTAGTCAGGCGGATTTTCGAACTGAGATGGTAACGCAAACATCTGTAGTTTATCCGTCAGCATGTTCTGATTGGGATTAAGGATCTGTATTGCATTCAAATTTGATGTGATATAATCTTCGAATTTAAAACAATACACAGGAAAAAAAACATGAAAAAAAACACAGTGCCACCCTTAAGAGATGCTGCAACTATCATACTAATCAGAGAAAATGACGGTCAGCTTGAAACTTATCTGTTAAGGCGAAGCACCAAATCAGGGTTTATGGGAGGGCTGTATGTTTTTCCTGGTGGTGTGGTGGATGAGCAGGACCGGGATTTGATTTTCTGGAAATCCAGAATAGACCTAACACCGCCTGAAATTGAAAATCAGCTTTGCAATGAAACATTTAACCTTGAAAGCGCTGTTGCTTTTTCGATTGCAGCCATCCGTGAAACCCTTGAAGAAGCAGGGATTTTGATCGCCTCAGCAAAAGGTAAAACCCAAATGGATTTTCAAAAAATGGCGAATTTACGCCTTGAAAAAGACCTGCCGGATGACTGGTTTAAAAATAGTATGGCTGAACAGGACTGGGCCCTTCTTTTATCAAGCCTTGGCTGCTGGTCACACTGGATTACTCCCAAAAAGATGAAAAAAAGATTTGATACCCGGTTTTTTATTGTTTTGATGCCGGAAAATCAGACTTGTGCACCAGACAACCTTGAAACCACACAAGGAATTTGGATGTCTCCCAAAATCGCCCTGGAAAAAAACTTGATGTCTCAAGTTCCTTTGAGCCCCCCAGCAGTGGTGACGTTGACTGATCTTTCAAAATTTGACTCCGTTGAAGACTTAAAAAAAGAAATGAAAACCCATAACTGGGGAGCGCCTATTGCACCGAACCTTTATCCGACAGATGCAGGCCCGGTAATTATCGAGCCCTGGGATCCACAGTTCGGCAGTAGAGAAAAAGTTGAATTTCAAAATTTAGAGAACAAAGTTCTTCCCGCAGGTAGCAAATTCTCAAGAATCTGGTGTGATAAAGGCGTTTGGAAACCAGTTGATTTATAGGCTGGAACATCTGTAAACTATGCTGAGTATATATTTATTTTTGGAATCTTCGGAACACTCAAGAGTTTATTCTAATAAGAGCACCAGGAAAAAATCAAGCGATATTTTTGATTTGTTTTTGGGCCGTACTACACACTCCCGATTGTTATCAGTTCTAAAAAACAGCATATGAAACCGACTTAATT
>PIVQ01000628.1 GCA_003354055.1 Desulfobacteraceae bacterium
CAGGATCCGCCGGTCAACAGGAGATCTTCTGTCTATTGGCGAGCGTTTGGCATAAGCAGTTTTTGTCTGGGGAATTGTTGCCTCATTGCCTGTGACATGTTCTTTCATAAATAAACTCCTTACCTTGATCTCAAGGTTGGATTAAACTGTTAAAAGAGATGAGGAAATGTGTGGTACTGGTTGGGAAAAATCCGTCTAGAAATAAATATTTAATAGTTTGATTATATAAAAATTATAGAATTTGTCAATAATTTCAAGGGAAAATTATTTGTTCAAGGATCAATCCGAAAAATTGATTCGGTGTCGCTCTCCCTGCTGACGAAAAAATCCAACCGAGTTGGGCCTGACAGTTCCGGCAGACCCCAACGGTCCAGACATAGCCTTTAAACCAGGAAAATTCGTCAGACGGGGCTGATCCCCGGACACACCCCGTAGCCTTACTGAAACATCCGATCTCAAATACATGGCCGTGGGGATTTGCAAAGGTATGGACAAAGCCCTGAGCGATCTCAATCTGAAATGTAGGTTTAGTCACCACGGCATTACAATTTCTGCAGGTAATCACCGGCTCTTGCTGTTCCTGTGTTTGAGTTTCAGACTGAACATCCGTTTGCCCTGCAACTTTTTTGCAGATCAGATCCACGCCCATGGCTATAATCTTTCCCTGTCAATAAAATAAAGGGTGGCCCCAACCGGTGCAAAGGACAAAAAGAGAATATTCACCCAGGGAATCAGAAACAGAAGACCGAAACCGATGTGAAAGCCTATATTCTCTTTTAAGAACCCGACCCTCTCCTTAAAGGGAACCATCCGCCGGGCAGGGATCAGATCGGTATTGTCCCATGCCAGAAACAATCCTGCCGTGACTGAGGATATAACCAAAACAAAAATACCGAGGGGGGTAAAAAGCCCCAGCAGAATGAAGACAAGGGAAATGACAACCGGAATAATCGCCCTTGGGATTTCCTGGCGGATCAGATAAAGAAAAAACTCAAACATGGACCCCTGAAGAATAGGAGCTTCCTCACCAAGCACAATCCGTTCGGTGATCCTGGACATATAATCCATGATAAAGACACAGAAAAACACCTGGGCTATGAGATAGGACACCACCATGGCAAGCGCTGCCAGAACAAGGGACAGCATCCATGACACGGCATGCCACAGGTAGACCATCCATGGATTCTCAGGCATCTGCCAGATCATGGACAGAATTTCATCGTGCCAGTAAAGCACTAGTCCTGACAGCAACAGGGTCAAGCCTAAGACCACAAAAAAGCGAATCAGGCCAAGCGCAAGCAGAGAAGGTGTTTTCAAAGCCAGAGCAAGCCCCTTGATATTGTATCGGATACCGGAAAATAAACCCATTTTTTTAACCTATTCCATTGAAGTTTTGTTCATTGACGCTTATGCTTAATCTATAACTATAATACCAGATTTAATTAGTTCCAGACTAATTAATGTATAATTAAATTAGTACCAGACTAAATTAATGTCCTATTAAATTTGTACTATAGTTATTTTAAATTTTCAATCTTGGGGAAGCGGTTCATGAAAATTGTTTATGTTGACGGAAAATTTGTACCCTGGGACAAGGCAGTCATTCCTGTTGACGATCTTGCCGTACTCAGGGGATATGCGGTTTGTGATATCATGAGAACCTTTCAGGGCACCCCGTATTTTCTGGATGAACACATCCAGCGGCTCATGGATTCAGCCGAAAAAATAGGCATCACCCTGCCCTGGCAGGCAGATTTTATAAAAAGAATAGTCACCCAGGTGCTGGACAAAAATCCAAAACTTGCCGAGGCAAACATCAGAATCATCATCACCGGCGGCTCCAGCCCTGATTTTTTCACCCCAAGTCAATCCCCAAGGCTCATCGTCCTGGCCACTGACATTCCAAGCCTGCCTGAGGAATGGTATACCCAAGGCGTAAAAGTCATCACCCACTATGAAGAACGGGCCAATCCCGAGGCCAAAGTCACCGACTATGTCCCGGCTGCCCTGGCCCTGAAAAAAGCCAAAAAAGTGGGGGCAATGGAGGCCATTTATATCAGCAGCGACAACCTTGCCATGGAAGCCACCACCAGCAATTTGTTCGCCTTTATCGACAACACCCTGGTCACCCCCGCCACAGGGGTTTTAAAAGGCATTACCAGGAAAGCGGTGCTTTCCCTTGCAAAGGATATGTTTACAGTGGAGGAAAGGCCATTGCCGCTGGATGAGTTGCTGCATGCTCAGGAAATATTTATTACCGGGACCAATAAAGGGGTGGTGCCGGTCGTTCAGATTGATAAAAAAGTTATTGGGAAAGGAAAGCCCGGGGGGAAGACAAAGGCGTTGATTGGGGCGCTTGATGGGCATGCGAATGCGTTTAAAGCGAGAAGAGCTATCAGCGAGAAGAGCGAGAAAAGCAGGTAGTGAACCTCCAGTTGACAATTATATTACAGGCCGGTTTCAGATAGTCTTGTCTCCGGAAGAATTTTTACTTTTCCCAATTATTGCGTCATTAGTGGGATTGGGTTCGGCAATGAGGTATAGCCGGACTGATAGCAGTTATGTAAAAATCAAATTCCGGAACAGGTGGTGCGGTCTTTGTCAGGGAGGCATTTGATCAGACGGGTGTCGGACATTGAAAATTCTTTGTACTGGCTGTCGTCTTTCTGGACGATGGGATCTTTGGTCATGTGAAAAACGGTTTTATAGAAATCAAGGAATGGGAATCCTTTTTTGTGGTTCCACTGTTGAGTGCTTTCAAGGATTTTTACGGCTTTGTATATCCGCAGGGTATCTTTTGAGATCCAGGCATCTTCCAGGCGGGAGGCAAGTTTTTTAGTCGTGTGGATATGATTGGGTGTTCCGCAGCTCTCCAGGCGGGAGGCCAGGTCCACGGTTTTTCCGATGGCGGTGACAATTTTTCGTTTCTGACTGCCTAAGGGGCCGACAAGCGCCCTGCCCTGGCTCATTCCGGCCCGGAACTTGATCTGTATTCTGTGGGATTTAACCAGATGGTGCACCTGCTTTTCTTTATCAATGGGGTGGCAGCCTTTGGCCAGTTGATGAATATCGTTGATCACTGTGGCGAGCATGAGGGTCATGAGCATCAGGCGTTCTTCGGGGCTTGGGTGGTATCCTTCCCAGGAGTCGAACACAAACACATTGAGAAAAAACACCCCGTCTCCGATGATATTGTCCACCCGGCAACCGAAGCGGGCGGCATTTTCCGCTGCAATTTCATTGCAGTAATTTAAAAGATCAACATAATCTCTGGGGGACAGACGTTTGCTGATACCTGTTGAGCCCACCATGTCCATGAAGGCATAGACCCCGTCATGGACACTGACCGGGGACATGTTTAACTGCTCGGGTGTTACGGCGCCTACGGCGAGCAATTGTTTTTCCTGAACCTTGAGGAGACGTTCCTTTTCCTTGAGCCTGGTTGCTGATCGTCGTAACCCGCTTTCTTTGCGCCAGATCATTTTCGCAGCAGCCTTACCCTTGACATGGCCAAGATAGGCAAGGGAGGCTTTTTCAATGGCTGCGATCAGAATATCCAGCCTGGCCTTTAAGCGGTCATCGTAGATAAAAGCTCCGGTATCATCCCCGGTCAACTCCCCTTCAATGGTGTTGAACACCACAGCGCCATAGTCCGGGATATAGGCGGATATAAAATTTTTGGATTTAAACTGGGTGACAATACCGGTATCAGCCTGGAGGTCATGACGCGTTTTAAAGGCATGGCCGTCGTAGGAGACCACAGACACCTGTTTATACTGTGCGGAATTCTCATCTGTTTCTCCCCGGCTCTGGTAGTCTATCAGGAGTATTTTTATTCCCTGGTCATAAAAGTCCTGGTGATTCCGGAGGGTATAGGCGGTAACGCCTTCAGTTTCAACCCGGAATCCCAGTTCATCTTCCCGGTACAGGTGAACAGGAGATATCCTTCTTATCCTTACCAGGTACCGGCCAAAAAGCCTCAGGAGGAATCCAAAAATGCCTTTGCCGGAGAACTTATCCATTACCCCCAGGTTCCAAATCCCTGGCGGCAGAAAGTGGGAGAGAGAGGCATCAGTACCGTACACCAGTCCGGCCTGCCGGCACTGCAAAAGCTTTCTTGAAAAGGAAAGAAGGCAGGCCAGAACGTTCCGTTTTTTAAAAATCCGGCGTTCAAATGCGGCAATATCAGGTAATTGATCGTTCATTTCTTGAAAAAGGCGTTGTAAAGTATTTGGTTTCCCGGGTGTCCGGGCCGGATTTATGGAACAAATTCTGAAACAGGGCGATTTCTTTTTCCCTAAAAGAGATCAGGGAGCCTATGAAAAAAACATGATAAATACGGTACAC
>PIVQ01001455.1 GCA_003354055.1 Desulfobacteraceae bacterium
ATTAAATGTTTTTGTTTGAATATCTTTAACTTTTTTAGCATCAAGTAATGAAAATGATGTATCATAAACATTTAATGATGAGGATGGAAACTTTGTAGTTGTATTTGGTTCTGCTCTTTTTAAATTTTTTTCTTCTTGTATAACTCTATCACTTTTACTATATAATCTTTTATCGTATTTATTATTTTGGTAAGTTTTATAAGTTCCACTATTAATAATTCCAGTTTTATCTGGATTCATACTTGCTCTATAATTCGCTGATGAACGTTGAAATTCATCATTCCAAGCTTTTTCCATAAATCTTGATTGATAAATATTATCAGCACTTGGTTTTTCAATATTTGAAACTAAACTACTGTTAACATTTTGCTTTTCAGGGCGACCATCTTTATTTAAATAGTATCCAATACTTGTTAGTCCGGCTATTAATGCAAGCTCCATTATAAATATATTATATAATTAATTATAATATATTTATTTTTAAAATGTTTTAATTTTCTTATATAAATGTATTTATCTTCGTCTTGCTCCTCCAGTACATCCACATCCTGCTTTTGCTCCACTTGTAAAGTGTTCTTTAATTTGACCACTATTTGTATTTGCTTGTTTTAATGCATCTGCTTGTTGTTCTAAACTTTTATAATTTACTAAATCTTTCTGGATTGGTGATACATATTGTAATGCTTTTTGTTGATTTGGTAATGCTTTTAGTTGATTTGGTAAAACTGGTATTTTTGGTTTATTATGATCTCTACTATATAATCTTGTATTTAACCCAACGTAGTTATTACTTCTTATTCTTGACATCTTTTGTGGATTTAAACATAATGATTCAAATCGTTGGACTTGGATTTCTTGAGAACGGTTAAATTGATTACCATCTAATAATGGATATACTCTTGATAAATCTGTTTTTGTACATGATGATAATTTTGGTAAGTTATCATATTCTGGTTTTGTGTATGGATATTTAGTTCTTGGATCTTTTGAATCTTTTCTGATAATATTGAATAAATCTGATTCAGCATTTACCATATCAGATTGATCTGATATTCTATACATAG
>PIVQ01000629.1 GCA_003354055.1 Desulfobacteraceae bacterium
TCTATCGCAAGAAAGCAGGGGAAATGACAGAAATACTGCTAAACGCCATTATCCATCTTTTCGCAATTTTCACCTTCCGCCGGGACAAGGCGTTCTATCCAAAGGCAAAAGCGCTTCTGGAATTTTATCTGACACGGTATCTTGGGCTGTCCACCACCTGTGACGTCTATCTGGGCCTTTTCAGCGATCTGTTGGATATCTACGAAACCTCCAGTGAGACAGAGCCACCGGACAAAAATATAAACAAGATCGTCAGCGAACTAAAAAAACAGCTTCCCCGACATGAGCAGTACATCTGCCTGCTCCTGTTCACCGAACTGCTCTCCCGGGTGCAGGAGGGGGAAAGTCACGTAAAAGAGAATATATCGGTCCTTGCATCCGTTGCATCCGGGTTTGCCATCGCAGATGCGGCTGTATCCGATATTGAAGCCTTTTGCCTGCATCCTGAAGAGTACGAAAAGCTCTCTTATCGCTTTGCGGTCCTCGACACCACCGATTCGGCATCGGAAAACCAACAGTGCCGAAGGCTGATTCGGCCGGATTTCAAGGGCAGTTTCACCATCTGGTTTGCAGAGGAAATCGATAGTTTTTTCATCAGGGCAGGCAGGGACAGCCGACTTCTCCTTGAGGGCGCCCCCCTTAATCAGGGGCAGTTTTACAGGATCAATCCCCAGGCAACTCTCCATGACCACCAATGGCATGCTGTAAATTATTCCGAAATACTTGCCCTGTTCCGGAGTGCTTCCCGGGGGGTACGTTTCAGCGGGGAGGACCTTAATTTTTGCTACCCCGGAAGTAAAAACGGCCTCCATGACTTCAGTTTCACAACCGCGGGTGGTGAAATGGTGGCGATCATGGGGGGAAGCGGGGCCGGGAAGTCCACACTGCTCGGGCTGCTGACCGGATCCCTGGCCCTGGATTCAGGGCAGGTCAGGATCAATGGAAAAGACCTGCATAGAAACCGGGATGCCTTTGACGGCGCCATCGGGTATGTGCCCCAGGACGATCTTCTATTTGAAGATCTGACTGTCTATGAAAACCTCTACTATTGTGCACGATTCTGTCTGGCAGACCGGACTGAGGCACAGATACAGACCCGCGTCACAGAGTTGCTAAAGGACCTTGGACAATGGGATGTCCGCGATCTTCGGGTCGGTTCCCCTCTGGACAAGACCATCAGCGGCGGACAGCGCAAGCGGTTGAACATTGCACTGGAACTGATCCGGGAGCCCCCTGTGCTGATTGTGGACGAACCCACATCCGGCCTGTCCTCTTCAGATTCGGAAAACGTCATGAGCCTGCTCAAGGCACAGGCCATCAAGGGAAACCTGGTTTTTGCCGCCATCCACCAGCCTTCATCCAAGATATTCAAATTATTCGACCGCCTCTGGATCCTGGACAGGGGCGGCTGGCCTGTTTACGACGGCAATCCTCCGGACGGCCTGGTCTATTTCCAGTCCCAGGCCCACCGGGCCGGCATGGAGGAGTATGCCTGCCCGCAGTGCGGCAATGTAAACCCCGAACAGATATTTGCCATTATTGAGGCGAAAAAGACCGACGGAGCAGGACAGTTCACTGCTGAACGCAAAATTGATCCAGAGGAATGGCATCGCAGGTATATTGAAAACAGCGTCTCAGATAAGAAAGACAGGATAAACGAAACAGACGGGGATTTCAGGCAGAACCTGAGCCGCCCCGGCCTGTGGGGGCAATTCCTGATTTTTTTCATTCGGAACCTGAAGTCCAAAATGGCAGATAAAAACTACCTTTTGATCAACCTTGCGGAACCTGTGGTGCTGGCCCTGTTCGTCGGGGGACTTATCCGGGGTGTCACAGGCAATGAATACATATTCCGGGAGAATACCGACATTGCGGTTTTCTTTTTTATCAGCGTGATCGTGGCCCTGTTTCTCGGGCTCAGCGTCAGTGCCGTAGAAATCAACCAGGACCTAAAAATACTGGTCCGGGAAAAATTTCTGCGCTTGAGCCGGTTCAGTTATATCAGTTCAAAAACCGTTTATCTTGCCATGGTCTGCGCCCTGCAGACAGGCATTTACACAGGCCTTGCCAACACAATAACCCGGGTGCCGGACATGTACGCAACCACCTGGCTTACGCTGTTTGCCTGCGGAATAACCGCAAGCCTTCTGGGGCTGAATATCTCGGCAACCCTGAAAAGGGCCGTATCCATATATATCCTGATCCCCGTGCTGCTGATCCCCCAGATGCTGCTCTGCGGCATTGTGGTGGATTTTGACAATTTGATTCCCCGTGGGAAAGGCAACCGCCTGACACCTGCGATTGCAGATATCATGCCCTCCCGCTGGGGGGTGGAGGCACTATTGGTCAGGCAGTATACCGCCAACCAATACATGAGCTTATTTTTCATACCGGAATCACGAAAGCTGCAAAGCGAGTATTATCTGGATTACTATCTCCCGGAGATGCGTGCCCTGTCAGATTACCTGTTTCTTGCCGACCGTCCGGCCAACTTTGAGCAGACATCCAGCCTTAACCTTGAGACCCTGTGGCTTGGAATCTACGCCCTTGCTGATCACACCGGAATATCACCGCCCCTGCAACAATCTGATTTTGAACCGGCGGCATTTGACCGTGAAAGATGGCAGGTGTTAAGGGATTTTCTAAAGGAGACGAAGGCTCACTTCACAAAGGTACGGCGGACGGCCCTACTGGAGATTGCCCAATTAAGAAAAGAACTGAAACAGCAGGCGGGTACCGTCAAATCCCTACAAGACCGGTATACGAACCTGAGTATTGAACGTCTTGCCCTGAACGAGGATGCTCTGGAGGCCATACGCCATTCGGGAAACCGCCTGGTTCAACTCATCTATCCCATCAGCATTCTCCCGTCAAACCCGTTGGGCCGCGCCCAGTTCATGGCGGCAAGCAAAACTCTGGGGAATCTTGAATTCAGCACATATGGATTTAACCTGTTCATCCTGGGCCTGATGTGTCTGGTGCTGTTCTGCTGCCTGTACTATAATCTGCTTGCCGCTATTATAGAAGCCGTGGGCAGCCTGGCAAAAAAATCTGTTACATTTTTCCGATAAAGGATCTAAGGAGAAAGAAAATGAAAAAAGCGTTTATTTCAGGACTGGCATGTATTTTATTGATGCTCTGTCTGGGAACTCAGGGCCTTACCGCAGACACGATTTCCGGTATGGATCAGGAAAAAGTGGATCTTTACGCCGGCAAACTGATGAAAGCACTGACTAAGGATAAGGTAAAACTGCTCATGGCCATGCCGGTAAAATTTTACTTTGCCGGAGCCTCGTTCCAGAAAAGCACGCTTGCCCCGACAGACAGGGTCGGGCATTATGAAAGTTACGAGTCCAAGCGCCTCATGAGTTCCCTGTACTATACAGACGGTGCGTATTCCCAGCTGTGCAGGAAGAAAAAGCTGGCCCTGAAGTTTTTCGAAGCCTGGAATGAACTCACCGAGGAATTCGTCACCCTGTTCACACCAGAACTGAAGGCCGATCTCTTCGACACCACCAAGAAGATACTTGCCAAATACCGCAGCGACTCCCCGGAAGAAATAAGCGGCATGATGGCAGACCTGATGATGCAGGGAAATGAACAGCTTGTGAATTCCTCTTTAGGCATAGAGGTCGTGGTAGACGGATTCTACGCCTCACTCATTGAGGTGATGTATCTCTCCACAAGCATGATCATCCCCCTGAGCCCCAAATCAAAGCTGATACCCCGCTTCCAAAAGGCAGCCAGGGAACAGATGACCGTTGCAGACGACGTAATAACAGCCATGGAAAGCGATCCCGAATTTGCCAAAATCTGCAACACCCCCGAACGTCGGAGGGTCATTCAATCCCTGACCGACATTCTGGATAAAGGCACCTTTAAAATGGATGACCTAAAAGAGATCCATGCCATTGTGCATCCCATACGAGAGGCAATCATTGATATGAAATAACCCGCGGTTGGGGAAAAATTAACATCAGGAACAGGTATGAAGACTCAGCTATTCCTCATCATCCCCTGATTTTCTACGACCTATGAAAATCAAAAAAACACCTATACAGATGCCCCCTATTCCCCAAATTGATAAATCGGGCGAGTTGAGCATTCCAATCGAAAATACACAAATCATTAATCCAAAAATTATATATGCCAACGGTTATAGTCTCCTGTTTTGTTGAACCACTCTATAAATTCATCCGTTTCCTGTGGGACATTTTTTGTTACCCGCCGCCCATGATGCAAAAAACCTTTTTTATAACTCAAAATACAGGCTAATTTTTCAGCCTATGCTTTTTTATCTTGTACCGCAGCACACGTTCGCTGATTCCAAGCTCTTCGG
>PIVQ01001456.1 GCA_003354055.1 Desulfobacteraceae bacterium
AGGGGAGGAGTAGGTATATAAATAGCTATCCATCTATTAATTTAATCTATTAATCTATTAATTGAAGGTCTTTTTTTCTTTTGTTTTTTGCCGTCAGGCAAAGCCCCTTGATACATTGTTATTAACTGCTTCCACTTTTTTGGGTGTTTTTAGGGTAAAATATGGCTATAGCAGGTTGTAAAGGCTGTTTTTTTGGTAAAAATGAGCTCCCGCAAGGACCTATATTTTGATTGCTTTGTTTTGGAGAAAAAGAGGCTATGTATTACATTTGTGGGATACCTTAATAGTAAGGTTATAGAAAGTAGGAAAGCACCAAGAATAACCTGGTGCCAATTCCTTGTAAATTTCTGATTTCGTTTCTGTTTTTTTAGATAGAGAAATAAAGCGAAAGTCAGATAAAAAAGATACATAGATGTATAAGAGCAAAGATAATAAAAAAGATAGAAGTACCAAGAGGAATAAGAAATTAACTGCGGAGGGGAGGTATTTAAGTAGTCAAGTGATTAGTAATACAAACAATCGTATAATAGCGGGTAATAATATGAGAATAGGCTACGAGGAGGTGTATGAAAAACAATTATTAAAAGCATGCTCGTGCAGAAAGGTGATCAGTGTCCAAGATATGAAGATATGGGGTGCATACACTTGTAAATACCGCTTTTGTATAGCCTGTAACAGGTATAGGATGGTGAAACAAGCCCAAGCTTATGCACCTGCAATAGATAAGATACGCAATGCCCATTTAGCTAATAAAAAAGAAAATGCAGGTCTGTGGTTTGTTACCCTTACCAAACCTACAGTCACCTGGGAGGAACTGCCTAATACTCTTAAAGAGATAAATAAAAGATGGAGGCTGTTATGTAACCAGGCTAAAAAAAAGAAACTTAAAAACTTTAATGGAATACGAAAGCTAGAGTGTAGTGCGAACCCTATAAAAGGTCTAGATAAAAGAGATGTAAAAGATAGAGAGGATTATACCTACCATGCCCATATACATGTACTAATACAAGGTAGGGGCAATGCTATCTTTTTGCGTAAAGAGTGGCTAAAAAGATGGAACAA
>PIVQ01000630.1 GCA_003354055.1 Desulfobacteraceae bacterium
T
This sequence comes from Desulfobacteraceae bacterium, assembly GCA_003354055.1. The sequence goes on from PIVQ01000630.1 coordinate 2, forward strand.
AAGTCCCATCACAACTATCCCGGCACCCGTCAACCCAAAAATTAAAAACAGTATGAATATCAGTCTTGATCCGGGATTACCCGGGGGACTGACCTTAAGGGTGAACCCCAGTGAAACCCGGGGTTTTTTAAAGGAGTTCTCTTCTGTGGGAAACAGATCAGCCTTAATTTGATAACTACCGGCTTTTTGGAATATGGTTTTAAATTCATAGTTGCCAAACTCATCTGTTTTGCCTGCTTTTTCGGGTCCCACCCCAGGCGTTACTTCCCAGGTACCGGCATTTGAAGAATCAGTGATTTCATTAAGGACGACAATAACCCCGGTACCCACAACCGGAGTTAAATCCTTTGTTCCCAACACCTTAAAGGTTATTCTTATCTCTTTGTCGGCAACCACAGGATCCGGTTCAGTAAATACCTGAACCTGATATTCTTTTGTTTCCATGATTGTGTAGGCCTGGGCGGGAAGTGTAAATACAGCCAGGCAGAAAATAGACAGTACCAGGGCACAGGTCTTTTGCAGACAGAGGTTGCCTGGAGTCTCGACATCCTTATTTTTGATTTTAAGATTTGTCAAATTGCTCCTGAAAATACTGAATCACTTTGGGTGATGACCAGTCAATGGCACCGATCACTTTTTTAAGGATGATGCCGTTTTTATCGATGATAAAACTTTCCGGGATTCCCGTGGTCCGGTAGGACCTCTTTATGGTTCCCCGGGTATCCAGCAGGGCTTTGAAACTTAAGTTGTGAAATTCCATGAAAGGGGCGACAACTTTTTTTCCCTGGGTATCAATGCTGACCGCCAGGATTTGAAAATCCTCATTTTTGAATTTGTTGTGAAGCTTTTCCATGGCGGGCATTTCACTCACACAGGGCCCACACCATGTGGCCCAGATATTCAGTAAAACAAATTTCCCTTTATAATCAGACAGGCTGACTGGCTGCCCGTCAAGATCCGGAAATGAGAAATCCGGGGCAGGCATACCGATTTTAACGACAGGAGGAGTCGTGAATTTGAAGTTTAGATCATTTCCAATCAGAAAAAAGAGAACCCCGATACCCATGGTAAATAAAAAAACTAATATTCCAGTCTTGTGGCCTGTTGATATCTCTGCCATAGCAAGTTTCACCTTTTATCTTGGATAAAAAATATGAACTATTTTTCGCTATTTTGGTCAATCAATAATTGGATAAGATCATGGCTTTTCTTATTTTTCCAGTTTTTAAAGCCCATTGCAAACCCTATTATATCTCCCTTTTGATTTATCAGGTAATGGGCCGGTGTTCCCCTGATGCCATAGGCTCGGGCAACCTTGCCTTTGGGATCCATCAGTATAGGAAAGGGGATACCCGCTTTCTGGGCATATTTTTTAACCGTCTTTTTGTTTTCTTTTATATCAATGGCAAGAATCGTAAAGTTTTTGTCCTTAAATTTATGATAAAGCTTGACCAGGGAAGGCATCTCCTTCCGGCACCAGTCTCACCAGGTCGTCCAGAAAAAAATCAGAACAATTTTTCCTCTGAAATCTGTCAACGCAACTGGCCTGCCTTCAAGATCTTCCAGGGTGAAATTTGGGGCGGAAGTTTTGTTTTTTACCGGGATGAAGCCTGCATCAAGGAATGGGTTTCCTTGTGCCTGTAGCGGTGTAGCTATGGATATTGAAAAGAACAATACGGCAAATATGGTAGAAAACTCCTTCATCTTTACCCCTCCATAATCTGTAGAAAACCTGTTGTCCGCTGTTATCTGAATTTGAAGTTTTTTTCTATTTCCATTCAATCTGCTTTGGCTTTTTTGGGCCTTTTTTTCTATGGGAACAGGATTTCATTCCCCGCATCATGAATATATGAGCCAGGGGGCAAAGTAGAAACAAAACATAGTAGGAATCCTCTAATCCCAGGAATGACAATATGAAAAACCCCAGGATTGGGATGGAACAACATAATACCATCAAAATCATATGATTGTTTTTGATTTTTTCGATCAGTCTCCCTATCATTTCCACCTCCCATGATCATATTTAAAAGAGTTAATAAGGGTAAGAGCAAACTTGATGCCAGATGATTTTCAAGTGGATATAACCGTTAGTATGGTGGCTTTTAACGCGGTATCTAAAGTTCTGGATATCCCGGTATTTTTCCATGGAAATGACAAAGTGACTAATTTTTATCCACCGGCATGGATAAAAATTAGTCACTTTGGGATGACTGCATTTATTTATATGAACACTTTATCATGCCGGTCAGGGAACATGGCATCGGCATTATTTATGCACAATAAAATATCATGTTTGAGTTATTTAAAATATTCAACAAAGAAAAACCTTTAATCCTTCCATTTAAAAAACAGGTGATATCATGGCAAAAAGCCAATCGGAAAATGGGATGGGGAATACAAAAGGCTGAATTTGACAAGATCATTGAACCAGGGCAACTAAGGGAAAAGGATAAGGATGACGGATTTATCGGCTCCATACTTTGTTATGGTTTCGGTGATGACGGGTCCGGCCATTCGGATGCGGTGCTCTCCGGAAAAATTGCCTGGGATTATGTGATACGCAAATGGAATGTTAAGGCATGGCAATGCCAATATATTGATTTTGATAAACCTGAGAACATAAGGCTGAATCCTAAAGCGCCGAAACGTCCGAAGGGCTTTTATACTGTAAAATTCAAACCCGGGGATCATAAAATTGTTAAAACAGCCGCCCAATTCAGAGAAAAGGCAAAGGAAAGCACCGGATGCGGACCTGAAGGAATTCAACTTTTCACCATCACACATCCTAACTTGGCACGCCTTATGAACGAAAGGCAACTGTCATTTATGATATTTGCAGATTATGATGTGGCGCCCCATGGATTTTATGATTTTTATGATGCGGTCCAGATGTTTTGCAGCCAGGATACTTTGGGGTTGGGTATCGGTAATATAGACAGAAATTATCCTATGTTCGGTATTGGTGAAATTCGTTTTTAAATCTCTTTTTGGGGCAAGGCAAACTAAGCCCCTTTTAGAGGCAGCCCAAAGCCTTGTCCTCTGTGCTATGATGTTTACAAACAGCCCTATATGAGATTGTTTTTACCGAAGTTTTAATTGATATTTCAAGTGATATTGATTACGGTGTTTGGAAATCCTTGATTCTAATTCAATGGAGAATAGAACAATTAGCAACCAGAGCAATTCATATCCGCTTTTATCAACCAAACTGTACATGCCGAGATCACGATCTGAGTTAGTTCAGCGAAAGCATTTAATTGATAGGCTTATTGCAGGCGTCAATACTAAATTAGTCCTAATATCTGCTCCTGCTGGATTTGGAAAGACAACACTTTTAAGTGAATGGATATCCAACAATGAACTGCCGGTGGCATGGATTTCGCTGGATAAATCAGATAATGATTCCGTTTATTTCATTCATTATTTAATTGCAGCATTGCAGAACATAAAAAGGCACATTGGCAACAGTTCATTATTAATGCTGCAATCACCGCAAGCACCTTCTAACGAGTCTATACTGATTACTTTAATTGACGAGATTGCAGAAATTAAAAAGGATTTTTTTTTAGTTTTCGATGACTATCACTATATTGACAACCCTGTTGTACATAAAAATGTTGAATTTCTCATTAACCATTTGCCCTCACAAGCCCGCCTTGTAATCGCTACCCGCAGCGACCCTCCCTTTCCTTTAGCCCGTTTTCGGGTAAGGGGTGAGATTACCGAATTACGTTTCTCAGATTTGATTTTTACAAGGAATGAAACATCATTTTTCTTTAATAAAATGATGGGCATGGAATTGACGGATAGTGAAATCACCATGCTTGAAATCCGCACGGAAGGCTGGGTTGCAGGCCTGCAATTGGCAGCACTTTCCATGCGGAACTGCAAAGACATCCCGTCCTTTATAGAGGCATTTGCCGGTGACAACCGCCATATTGTAGATTACCTGGCAGAGGAGGTCTTGAACCTTCAAAAGAATCATATCCAGAGCTTTTTACTCCAAACTTCCATTCTTGATCGCTTGTCAGGTGAATTGTGTGATTTCATTACCAAGAGAAAAGACAGCCAAAAGGTTCTATCAGAACTGGATAAAGGCAATTTGTTCATAATACCCCTGGATGAGAAAAGATGCTGGTATAGATATCACCACTTATTTGCCGATCTACTTCGGCAGCGATTACACCAGACACAGAATGAGTCTGTGCATGAACTGCACATCCGGGCAAGCAAGTGGTATGAAAAAAACGGACTAAAAGATGAAGCCATAGATCATGCACTGGTTGCCCGTGATTTCGAACGGGCCGCAAATCTGATTGA
>PIVQ01001457.1 GCA_003354055.1 Desulfobacteraceae bacterium
AATAAAAAAGAGGATAGAGAATAGTTTATTGACGGAATCAAGAATAAGCGTGTGTACTTTCTCCAAGAAGGAATTTAAAAGAAAAGAAATAAAGGGGAAGTATATATTTATAAAACATGATGAGGAAGGAAAGCTAGAGATAACACCTTCAAATAAAGGTCATAATAACATGTACCTAGGTGATAAGGCGAAGGACACAATAGAATAGGCACGAACGGAACGGAGCAACGCGTTAGCGGTAGTGGAGAGAGTGCCTATTCTATTATATGCCTAACCCTTTAGGGGTTAGGTATATAAGTAAGGAGGTAAAAAAGGGAAAGAAAAACAACAAGCAAAAACAAAGGTAAAAGAGAGGAGAACTTAAAAGTTCCCCTTATAGTAATAAGTTTGGCTGATTGCAAAAAAGGTAGTATATTGGGGGTAAAACAAAATAACAAAAGTGATAATAATTTATTTAATATTAGGAACTATAGGAGTGGTAGGGGCTTATTTACTATCTGGTAATGTAAAGTCAGGATTAAAAGTACTTCTAAATTTATTCCGTAGGCTTTATATGTTCTCCATGCTTATAGGAGTGTTCGTGTCAGGCTTAAGACTTATTTTACCTAGGTTTGCTACAGAAAAACAAAAGCCGGTCGTAAGGTATGTATTCTACTTAATACTCTGTCTTGGTGGGTTGGTGTTTTATAGTATAGGTCTAGACCCAGAGAAAGAGGAATCAATAGAGGGTCAGGTTAGTACTATAGCAGGTGCGGGCTGGGAGATAATAAAGGATATAAATAAGAAAGGTTCAATAAAACAGCTACAGGGCACAATAGGATTGAGTAATAAAGAGTATAAGTTTCTAGGGGGGCAGGTAGCAGTAGTAAAAGGTATACTGATTGATGATTTAGATATATTTTTAAAGGACTGGGTTAAAGACTTAAAGATAGGGGAACCATTGAAGCACAAACAACAAGATTTAGAAAACCAACTTATAGAAAAGTATATAAACACCTTCAATGAAATAAGTATGCTACAGGCTTGGGATGTTGTTTTTGATAATGTAAAAGCAAAGT
>PIVQ01000631.1 GCA_003354055.1 Desulfobacteraceae bacterium
TTAAAAACTGCTCTATTAAATTAGAAGAAATGTTAAAAGAATTCAAAAATGATAAAAATATTATTCACGATGATGATATTAAACTTATTGTTAAAAAAATAGATGAAGTAAGTTATGATTTAGATAATGAAATAATAAAGAAAACCTTTTATGAAATAATTAAAAAACAAAAAAGAATATGTTATGATAATACTAAAAAATAAATATAACATTAATACATAATGGAAGATATTGAAGAACTTAAAAATAAAGTAAAAGAACTTGAAACAGAAGTTAGTCATAGATTACATATGAGCTGATAATTTTTGTAAAAAAAATAATATTAAATTAAAAACATTCACCGAAAAAACAAAATGTGGTTATTTTGGTGGTAATATGTATTAAATATATTTAATTTTTTAAAAACCAAATATAATAATGGACTTATTTTTAAATAATAATTTAAAATTGATTTTTAATATATAATATAAAAAATGAACTCTTTACAAATATTTAATATTAAAGAAATTCAAGATATTATTAATGACTATAAACTTGAGATTGAAAAGTTTGAAGCAAAAATTGCTTGGGAAAGAGCAAATAATCAAGCAAATAATATTAATCAAGAAGAATTTGAAAATACATTTGGACCTTGTAGTAAGAGATACAAAACATATTCAATGTTGTCAGAACACAATAATTTTTAACGATTTTAATTGAATTTTTATATATATATATTATATAACACACACGAAACATGACAGATTTAATGTTTTTAAAATTTTTTCATATGATTATTAAGGGTATAATGCAATTATTCCTTATATCAATAAGATGGATATATGGCACAGCTTACAAGATTGATTTGTTTGCGGATACATATGAATATATAGTAACTATATTTTTATTTATAATTACATTGATTTTTACTTTTTATACTGTTGTTTATAATTCAAAAACTGAATCTGCGAAATTTATAAAAGCAGTAATTCCGATTAATATAATATTTTTAATTGCTTCATTGGTTTTGAGAGCTACAAAAAAATACAGAAATATAGCTTTAGTAACTACAAAAACTAAAATAGATGGATTATTATTATTAATAACTTCTGTTCTTGAAACTGTTATAGTTTCTCTTCTATAATTATACTTATATTATTAATGTATAAACCCATTTAGGATTTAAAATTTTTTATTAAAATAAAACAAACAACACTGTTTTTTATTCATCATATTACTTTGAAATTATTCTTTTTATTTTAAAATTGATTTGAAATAATTAGTAAATAAAGTATATCATGACAACTGAAGAAAAAGAAGAATTAATATTAGATAACAAATATATTCCATTAACAAATTTATTTACTGCAATAAATAATAAAAATTTAATAGAAGTGAAATTATTATTACAAGATATTAATATTCAAACTTTTATACAACTCCAAGAAGATTTAACAATAGAATGTTACGCACGTTATAATTATCTACCAGCTAAAGACTATATATATGATTTTTATTGTAATCATGGTGCTAGAAAAAAATTCTTTGGAGCTTTTAATAGTAATGTAGAGATTGTAAAATATTTGTATAAATGTATTGTTGGTAATAATATTGTAAATCATTCATATGATGTTAATGAATTATGTTATCTTGCTGCTGGGTTTGGTACGACTGATATGATTAATATTTTCTTAGAAAATGGTGCTGATATTAATGCTCTTTGTGGTTTACATCATAAACCTCCTATTAATTTGGCTGTGAATTGGAATAAATTTGATAATGTTAAATTTTTTTTAGATAAAGGAGTAGATTCTAAAAAAGAATACAAATCAATCAGTAACCCATGCAAAAAAATAGCTAAACTTTTAATTGATCATAATAGTTATGCAACTAATTTAGAAGCATTAGATTATTTTTTAAATAGGAATACTAACGATTCATATTATTCTTCAGGACATTTTGATGAAATTATTAAGATTTATAAAAAATATATAAAACAAATGGATAATTTTAACTTAAAAAATAATAAAAAACATATTATGGATATTATTGAGATTTATGATATTTTACAACCTTTAGTAAAGGAAAAATATATTATAGATAAAATTTTGAATATGAAATATGATATGGAATTTTATGATTATAATTAAATAAATTAATTTCTAAAAATTTTTAGAAGATAGAATAAAAGTCATAGTACAATAACTTATTCATTTGTTATAATTTGATATAATATTGTATTAAATTATAAAAATGCTACGACACTTATATATATGCTATTGATTTTATTAAAAAATTAATTAAAACTTATTTTATATATTATATTAACTATGGAAAACTTTAAAGTAGGCGATAAAGTATTAAGAAAAGGTAGAGAATGTAAAATAGTTCATATTGATAATTCTTTACAACCTCCATCATTTACTGTTCTTATGTTAGATAATAATTCAGAAGTTGGGACAGAACTTAGTCGGTTATCTAAAATACCTTTAAAAAAGAAAAAGAAAAAATCTAAAAAGAAAAAGATTAAAAAAAAATATGAAAAAAGAGGAAAACATCATAGAAAATATTATTCTTAATAATTTAAAATTTATTTATAACTAATATTATAGACAAATGATTAAACGATTATCAAAACTTTTTAATAAACAACTTGAACAAAAAGACAAACATTACAAAAAAATCATCAATGAATTAGTTGAATCTAATAAACGAAAAGATGATCAGATAGAAATTTTATGTGAAACTATTAGAATATTACATCAAAATAAACCACAAATAATAGAAACTAGAATAATAGAAAAAACTATTGAAATAAGAGAAAAACAAGAACAAGAAGTAAAATCAGAAGAGAAAATAGATAAATATACTAAACCTAACAATGATTTCGGTGAAATTAAATCAATACCTAAACGATTAGATTCCAGAAAAATAATAGACAGAATATCACAAGATAGTATGAGAATGTCTGTAAATAAGGAACCAAAGGATAATATTATTAATTTAGGTTTTAAAAATAGATACGATTATTTATATTTTCAAATAAAATTAGGTACAAAAAGTAGAATTGTTCTTAAAAAATAAGAGACTTTTTATTATTCAAATTTATTTTATAATATAAAATTGATTAATATTTTAAAAATAGTATGGATTTATTATTTTTAAACTTTTTTCTATTACCAGTCTTAATCATTTTATATTTTAAGATTATCAAAATTGATTATTTAAATAATTTATTAAAGTATAGATATAATAATATGGATATAAATTATATATTTTTAATAAATAATCGTAGTGGCTCGCGGAGAGGAATTGAAATGAGAGAACTACTAATTAGTATGAATATAAAAACATACGATATGTATGAATTATCAAAAATAGAAGAATTACAGGATGAATTAAATAAATTAATAGATTCAAAAACTGTTATTTGTATTTGTGGTGGAGATGGTAGTATTTCTTGGGCTTGTTCTATTATTGATAAACTATCTACAAAAATATTTCCAAAAATATGTGTTGTTCCTATGGGAACTGGTAATGATTTATCACGAACATTAGGTTGGGGTATTAAGAACTTAACAGATATAAAAACAATTCAATTATTTGAAAAAATAAAAATATGTATGAGTTTAAATAGAATTAGTAAAGTAGATTGGTGGAATATTGAATATTTAGATTGTGATACCGAAGATATTAAACATTTACCATCAAAAATGTTATGTTATATATCATTTGGTTATGATGCTAAAATTACACATAATTATCAAGCAGATAGAAATAGTAATCCTGAAAGGTTTAACTCTCAATTTTTCAATAAACTTATGTATATTAAACACGGAGTTTCAGAGTTTTTTATACCATCAAATACAATTAATGATAAAGTAATATTATATTGCGATAATGAAGAAATATATGTTCCAATTAATTGTAGGTCATTAAAACTATTAAATATTAATTCTGCTGCTTCTGGTGTATTTTTCTGGGGAAATAAAGAAGATAAACAATATAGTAATCCAGCATTAAATGATAATAAATTAGAAATTGTAAGTAGTTTTGGAGTTCATAATTTAGTAGCAATGAATATGGGAATAGCAAAGATAACACGAATAAAACAATCAACAGAAACAATAATAGATATTCAAAAAGGTATATATATTCAAATAGATGGAGAAGGTTTTGAAATGCCTAAATGTAGAATTAGAATTTCAAGATATAAACAAATACCTATTGTAGTTGGTTATAAAAAATCATTAGGTATTCCAGATATGAAATCAACTGATATGATTATTACACGAGTAATACAAGAATATAAAAAAGATTATTTCAATGTAAAGGA
>PIVQ01000632.1 GCA_003354055.1 Desulfobacteraceae bacterium
TCAAACTGGGTAGCTGTAAATGGGGGTAACTCAACCGGTTCCTTGACCGCGCATCCAAACAAGAAAAGGATGGCGAGCATGGACAACAAACTTTTGACAAAAAAATTCTTGTTCATTTTGGTTCTCCTTTTTGAATAGTAAAATATTACCTTAGATCAGGTAGTGGTTATAGACTAAATATTACTCGAAACAATTGATAAATATAATCATGCATACTACAGGAGAAAAGAAATGAAATCAACTGTTCTTTTCTCATTTGGGGGACAAGTACTGCCGGGGCGAAAAACGAGCCGTGCCTTTGCTTCCGCTCCTTTCCCCATTTTTTCTTACTTTTCTGACACGGATAGATTTTAAGTACTTTTTCAAAGTGCTCAAGGCCGTGGGAAAGTTTTACCTTATCTATGGATTAAGTAAACGCTGGTTAGCGAAAGCGTGCCTTGTACACCTTGCGGACAAACGATATCGCAGTCATTCGTGACTCATCAAGGGACGGGGGATGATTTTTATCTGGCTATGAAAAGGGGTGGATTGAGATTAATCGTCCGGGTTGTTAGCCGTCGGGTTGTTAGCCGCTGGAAAGAAAAGACATACCTCCGTTCCTGTTGTTTTCATGTTTTGAGCTGTCACATACCCCCCGTGGTCTGTCATCACTTTTTTGATTACTGAGAGCCCGAGTCCGGAGCCAGCGTATCCCATCTGTTTTTTGACATAAAAAGGATCAAACAGGTGGTTTATATCTTCATCATTGAGCATTTTCCCATTATCCCTGACACTCATAACCATGTGGTGACCAGGCATCGCATTTTCGGTTAACGATCCGGCCGGATTATAATTTGACAGGCATACATCAATCTTACTGCTGCCCCGCATTCGGTCTGCCGAATGGGTCATCAGGGTGGTAATAAGTTTTGTAAAAAGGATCTCACTAATTCTGATGTGGGGCAAGTCACTGTCTGCATCAAGGGAAAAATAGATATGGGGATGGGCATATTTTAACCGGACATGGGTGCTGCCGGAGAAATATGATCTGATTACCTGTAGCGGATCAAGCCTTGGCGGCTTATAGGACTGGGGTCGGGCAAGCAGAAGAAAGTCCTGAACCAGGTCCGATGCCAGAACACCGGATTCATGCATAAAGGATACAGGAGCGTGCAAGGGGCTTTCCCTGTCCAGTTGCATGAGCACAAGTTCGGGGTAAGACACAAGGCCTGTGAGGATATTGTTCAGATCATGGGCAACCTGGCCGGCCATCTCTCCGACTTTTTGTTTTTCTCTGTCTTTTTTTAGGCTTTGTTTCAGGGTCTCCTGAGAGGCAAGGGCACCCGCAAAACAATGGATGGCATGGAGTTGATCTGAAGAGAACTGCACTGAACGTGTATCTGCCACCCAGAGAATCCCAATGGTTTTTCCATTACTCCGAACCACAGTTCCTAAAAGAGTGTTTAAACCGTACTTCTCAGCAACGGGGTCATTTAAGTGATTATTACCCGCATCCGTTTCTAAAAGAAAAATTTCATCATCCAATGGCGTTTTATTGAAGCAGGTGTCTCTGGACGCAAGATCACCTGCCAATCCTAAGGGAAGAGTTGATGATGACCGGACAACGGTTTTGCCCCTGTCAATTTCTATATAAACTGAAAAAAGACCGCCGATGACGGCAAGGGTCCGGGAGACAATGATATCAATATTTTTCTGCCAGTCTGATCCTAAGAAATGGAAGAGCTCTGCGGTCCGGGCAGATGGATTATCCACCCCGTCCACTGGCCTCATGTTCGCGTTTGTCTTGACATCTGATAAAGACATATGGATTGTTTAGTGTGAAACCCCCATAAATTCAAGTCTTTTTTTAAAATCTTGCAATTTGGAGTCAACAATTATATACGAATGCGAGGCTGGCCTCAGCGGTCATATCGGAAATAAAATTGGAAAGAGAAAGACATGGAAATCTATCAGGGGATTATCCTCGGGATCCTCCAGGGGCTGACCGAGTTTCTACCGGTGAGCAGTTCCGGCCATCTTGTACTGGGACAAATTTACTTTAATATTACAGAATCCGGCCTTGTGTTTGATGTGTCCGTCCACATGGGCACCCTGGCAGCGGTTTTAGTGGTTTATTTTTCTGATATCAGGGATATCCTGGCGTCTGTGTTCAGGTTTTTGGGTGACAGAAGTCTTGCTGGTAAAGATGAAAATCTGACCTTTGCCTGGTGTATAATAGTTGGCTCCGTTCCCACGGCTCTGATCGGGTTAGGTCTGAAACAATTTGAACATATTTTATTTACCTCGTCTTTTTTGGTGGGGGGCATGCTTCTGGTCACCGGAACCGTTCTCTGGATTTCCAGAAACTATTATAGTGATGTTTCCAGTGCAGGCGGCGGTCTGACGACCGGGCGGGCACTTCTTATCGGGATTGTCCAGGGGTTTGCAGTGATCCCCGGGATTTCCCGGTCGGGCTCGACCATTGCCGCAGCCATGTTTGCAGGGATTGACAGGACAAGAGCTGCCAAATTTTCTTTTTTGTTGTCTGTGCCTGCTATTTGCGGCGCCCAGATCATCAGCATAAAAGATGCTCTGGAAACCGGTGTTCTTATTGACCCGGCCACAATTTATGGTACAATCGTTTCGTTTATCGTCGGCCTGATTGCGTTAAGGCTTTTATTGAAACTGGTTCACAGGGGAAAATTCCATCTCTTCGCTCCCTATTGCTGGTTGGCAGGCATACTGGCGCTTTTATCGAACTTTGTTTAAGGAGGACTTATGCATCCTGGTATTTTCAGGGAATATGACATCCGCGGTATTGTCGGAGAAGAAATTTTAGAACTGGACGCTGTTGCAATTGGCAAAGCCTACGGCACCCTTCTGGCGCAGCAGGATAAGAAGAAGGTCTCTGTGGGCCGCGACTGCAGACAGACGTCTGATCAATTTTCCAAAGCCTTTATCAAAGGCATTTTGACCACAGGCTGTGATGTGGTGGACATTGGTACCTGCCCGACGCCTGTGCTTTATTTTTCCATCCACCACCTGGATCTTGAAGGCGGGGCCATGGTCACGGCCAGTCATAATCCGCCTGAGTACAATGGATTTAAACTCATGAGCGGTCTGGATTCCATTCACAGCCAGGGACTTCAGGATATCCGCCGTGTTATTGAAAGCCAGGCCTATGTGGAAGGCCGTGGGACACTTATCCAGGCCGATGTGATAACTCCCTATCGTGCCATGATTCTGGACAATATCAATCTGAACAAAAAGATCCGCCTTGCAATTGATGCCGGCAACGGCACCGGCGGCATCACAGCCCTGCCTGTACTCAATGATCTGGGGTGCGAGGTTCATGATATTTTTTGCGACCTGGACGGCACCTTTCCCAACCATGAGGCAGACCCCACCCAGAAAAAGAATTTAACAGACCTGATTGCCCTGGTGAAAAAGGAAAATCTTGACCTGGGGGTTGGCTATGACGGAGATGCCGACCGTATCGGTGTGGTGGATAAAAAAGGTAATGTGATATACGGGGATCAGCTCATGATCATCTTTGCCAGGGAGATTCTCAAGAGAAAACCTAGGTCCACCTTTATTTCCGAAGTCAAATGTTCCATGGTCATGTATGACGAGATCAGAAATCAGGGCGGCAATGCCATCATGTGGCGCACCGGTCATTCTTTGATCAAGAAAAAGATGAAGGAAGAAGAGGCAGAGCTTGCCGGAGAGATGAGCGGGCATATGTTTTTCAAGGATCGGTATTACGGATATGACGATGCCCTGTATGCCACCTGCCGTCTTCTTGAGATAATTGCCGATACAGGCCTTGGGGTGGATGAACTGATTCAGGATCTTCCCAAAACTTTTACCACTCCTGAAATTCGGGTGGAATGCCCCGATGCGGTAAAGTTTGACGTAGTGGCCAAAATTGTGGCCCTGTACAAGACAAAACAAGAGGTGATTGATATTGACGGTATGAGGGCGCTTTACGATGACGGCTGGGGTCTTGTGCGGGCCTCCAATACCCAGCCAGCCCTGGTGTTACGGTTTGAAGCCCTGACCGAACCCCGTCTGAATGAGATCAGAAAGGGAATTGAAACTGATCTGAAAATTATCATAGAGGAGACAGACTAGACCCGAAGGCGTAAGCCCTCGGGTTGTGGTATATTTATGCAGTTATCCCCCCCCCAAAGAGATGCCGTTGATCATACCGGCTCACCGGCCCTTGTGGTTGCAGGAGCGGGTTCCGGTAAGACAAGAACCCTTACGGCCAAGTTTTCTCATTTGGCTGCCATCGGCCATGATCCCAAACGGATACTGGC
>PIVQ01001458.1 GCA_003354055.1 Desulfobacteraceae bacterium
GAGGTCGGAAAGATATTTATTGATATTCAATCATAAAAATATTGAGGAGACGTACGGTGGGTAAAAAAGACAGGAAAAACCTAAGTATTATTGATAAGGAATTAAAGATTGACGGCTCCATATCCAGTACGGGAAAGTTGATTATCAAAGGTCAAGTGACAGGAACCATTGATGGGGATGTGGTGATTATTGCCGAAGACGGACAGGTGAACTCAAGTGCGACAAAGGTAGCCAGTCTAACCATTGGCGGCAATTTTCAGGGAGAAGTATCTGCATCCAAGGAGTTGATTATACTGGCTACCGGTACCTGTGCCGGGAAGGTGGAATGTCAGGATCTGATTGTTGAAAACGGGGGCGTTCTGAACGCCGATGTCTCTTGTAAGACTGCAAGTAAGATGAACATCCCCAAAAAAGAATCAAAGATATTTTCGGCCGGTCCCAGTTTGAAAGCTGAAAAACAGATCGAATTGTAAAATGTACTTGACATAATCAAGAAAATTATGTAAATATCGCTGATTGTCTTTATGAATAGGAGCATGACACATTGAAAAAGTATACATATAGTGCCAAGAGATCAGATAACAAAGAAAACTGGTGTGTAATTGATGCAAAAGATCAGGTGCTTGGACGGCTTGCCTCCCAGGTAGCCTACAGGATCCGCGGTAAGCACAATCCCCTGTTCACCCCCCATGTGGATATGGGTGACTGGGTGGTGATTATCAATGCGGATAAAATTCGCCTGACCGGTAATAAGATGGATCAGAAAACCTACTATCGTCACTCGGGTTACATGGGTGGGATCAGGTCTGAGACCGTCAAGGAAGTACTTGAGAAGAAACCTGAGGACGTACTCAGAAGAGCTGTTCGGGGAATGCTGCCAAAAAACAGACTGGGTAGGAAATTAGGAAAGAAATTATTTGTATATGCAGGTGATCAGCATCCCCATGCTGCTCAGAAACCTGAAGTTGTTGAAATTTAAGAGATAAGGACGCGATACTATCAATGGAAAGTGGAAACGTTTTTTACGCAACAGGTAAGCGGAAAGATTCTGTG
>PIVQ01000633.1 GCA_003354055.1 Desulfobacteraceae bacterium
AGAAGAAAGCTCGATGTTTTATTAGGCCTTGATGCCTCCCCGGGACAGGTACGTGTTAACGGTTGGGTCAGAACCAAAAGGGATTCAAAGGAATTCTGCTTTTTGGAGATCAATGACGGTTCCTCCCTGGCTAATATTCAGATAATTGCCAACAATGATCTTACGACTTACGACCAGGTTCAGAAGTTGACCACAGGATCTGCCGTTGGCGTTATCGGCCAGCTGGTGGCATCACCGGGTAAAGGCCAGAAGTGGGAAATCCAGGCAGAAGAGGTTGAGGTGGTCAGTATTGCCCCTGAAAATTATCCCCTCCAGAAAAAGCGGCATTCTGACGAGTTTTTAAGAACCATTGCCCATCTGCGGCCCAGAACCAACAAATACGGGGCCGCCTTCAGAATCCGTTCTGAAATGGCCTATGCCATCCACAAATTTTACAGGGACCAGGGTTTTCGGTATCTGACAGCACCTCTGCTTACAGGGTCTGACTGTGAAGGGGCAGGCGAGATGTTCCGGGTGACCAGCCTGGAGCCTTCTGAGGTTCAAAAGCAGGGAAAGATGGACTTTTCAAAGGATTTCTTTGGTCAGGAAACCAACCTTACCGTGTCCGGCCAGCTCTCTGCGGAGATGTTTGCTATGGCTCTGGGGGATGTTTACACCTTCGGTCCTACTTTTCGGGCAGAAAACTCAAATACCAGCCGCCATGTGGCGGAGTTCTGGATGCTTGAGCCTGAGATGGCCTTCTGTGACCTTGACGGCAATATGGACCATGGAGAAGAGTTGGTTAAAACCCTTGTCAAACATGCCATAGAGCATTGTGAAGCTGACATGAACCTCTTTGGCAAGTTTGTGGACAAAACTCTGCCAAAGCTTTGGGATACCCTGGTCAATGAAGAATTCGGACGGCTCTCCTATACAGATGCCATTGAGATCCTTAAAAAGACCAAGAAAAAATTTGAATTTCCTGTTGAATACGGCATTGATCTTCAGTCAGAACATGAACGGTTCCTGGCGGAAGAGTACTTTAAGAAACCGGTTTTCCTCACTGATTACCCCAGGGAGATCAAACCCTTTTACATGCGCATGAACGATGATGATAAGACCGTTGCTGCCATGGATCTGCTGGTGCCCAGGATCGGGGAGCTTATCGGCGGCAGCCAGAGAGAGGAACGCCTTGACCGTCTTGAAGGCCGGATGGATGAAATGAACCTGGAAAAGGATGCCTATTGGTGGTACCTGGATTCCAGACGATTCGGAACCGTGCCCCATGCCGGTTTCGGTCTCGGTTTTGAGCGTTTTCTGATGATGATCACCGGAATTACCAATATCAGAGACGTGATTCCCTTCCCCAGAACACCCGGCAGCATTGATTTTTAGATATGGCCAGGATTTATTATTTCCACCCCGGTGTTGTGCAGGAGATACTTGCCGCGGAAAGGAATGGAAAAGAGTGTGTTGAGGTCTCATTGGACCTGAATCTGTCCCGCCGTTCCTGGCAGATTCAGGATCATTTTCTGGTGCTGGACCTGCCTGAAGGACAGTCTGAAGATTCATGGAAACTGGATATCCGGGACCTTGATTCTGTGGCATCTGCCGGAAACAAGGTTTTTGGGTTTGACGGGGAAACACTTCTGCCCATAGAGGTGCGAGCGGACGGGTACTATAAACTGGTTCCCACATCTTCCGTCCCCACCCTTGAGATCAACGGCATTAAAATGCATAGGTCCAAGGACATTGATCCTCTGGAGGATGCGAGACTTAAGACAGAGCTGGTGGTCCGGCCCGGTAATAATGTGCTGGACACCTGCGGGGGGCTGGGATACTCTGCTCTTTTTGCCGTAAAGGCGGGGGCAAAACATGTGGTATCCACGGAGAAAAGTCATTCAGTCATCAGGATCCGGCAGCAGAATCCCTGGCTGCACCCAGGGGCAAGAGTCTGGCAGACCAGTGAAATCATGGATCGGATTCAGTTGGAGAATGTCGATATCAACGGATTCATAAAAACGCTGCCTGACGGATCCTTTGATGCCGTGGTCCATGACCCGCCAAGATTTTGCTCTGCAACCGGTGATCTTTACGGCAAGGTGTTTTACAACCAGCTGGCCCGCGTGATGCGGGTCGGGGCACGGCTGTTCCACTATACAGGCAGCCCCAAAAAGATAAAACACCAGGACCGGTTTATACAAAACGCCATGAAACGCCTTGAGCAGGCCGGATTTGGAAACGTATCATTCAATGATCATCTGCAGGGGATCTATGCTGAAAAGGCAAGGCCGTTGTTTCCATGATCAAACAATTATAGTTAGGATTTTAAGATGAAAATTACAGTACTTGACTACGGGGCCGGCAATGTCCGCAGCCTTATAAATGCTGTGGAAAAGATGGGCGGCACCATAAAAATGGTTGAAACCCCCCAGGATATTCTTGATGCTGATAAATTGATTTTCCCCGGTGTGGGCAACTATGCCTCCATGATCAAGATTCTTCATGAAAGACACTTTGTTGCGCCCCTTCGGGAATACCTGGAGGCAGACCGTCCTTTCTTAGGTATCTGTGTCGGCATGCAGGCCCTGTTTGAAGGCAGTGAAGAGGAAATCACAGCCAACGAGAGCATCGGCTTTTTTAAAGGCCGGGTGGAACGGTTTAAAACCCAGTTGTCCGTGCCCCATATCGGGTGGAACGGAATTAATATCAAGCAAGATTCCCCCCTGCTGGCCGGTGTGGATCCGGATACCAAATTTTACTTTGTTCATTCCTTTCATATTGTGCCTGAGGATGAGTCGGTGATTCTTTCCACAACCACCTATGATTACCCCTATGCCTCAGCCGTCCAGCAGGGCAATGTCATGGGTACCCAGTTTCATCCGGAAAAAAGCGGTGAGGCTGGGATGCAGCTGCTTAAGAATTTTATTTCTTCTGATGATCTTAGGGCAAAAGGCCCTGTGGATATTCCGGGCAGAGGCCTTTCCAAACGTGTGATCGCCTGTCTGGATGTCCGCGCCAACGACAACGGAGACTTGGTGGTGACCAAGGGGGACCAGTATGATGTCCGGGAAGAGGGCAGTGTCAGAAATCTTGGAAAACCGGTGTCTTTGGCCGGTAAATACTATGAACAGGGCGCAGATGAAATTACTTTCTTAAATATTACCGGATTCAGGGATTTCCCCCTGGAAGACATGCCCATGATTACGGTGCTGGAAGAAACATCCAAGAATGTTTTTGTCCCCCTGACCATCGGCGGCGGGATACGGGAATTTACGGACAGCAACGGCAAACATTATACAGCTTTGGATGTGGCTGCCCGGTATTTTCGGTCCGGCGCGGACAAGATCTCCATTGGCTCTGATGCCGTTTATGTTGCAGAAGACTTTATTGAATCCGGGGAAAAGACAGGTAAATCAGCCATTGAACAGATCTCCCTTGTCTACGGAGCCCAGGCCGTGGTGATTTCCATTGATCCCCAGCGAGTTTGGGTGGATTCTCCTGAAGATGCACCAAAGCACCATGTGATCAAATCACCTGAAAAAGGACCAAACGGGGAAGCCTATTGCTGGTACCAGTGCACGGTACAGGGAGGCCGACAGGCCCGTGATATAGATGCCGTGGCCCTGGCAAAGGCCTGCGAAGCACTTGGGGCCGGCGAGATCCTGCTCAACTGTATTGACAAGGACGGGACCAACTCCGGGTTTGATTTGGATCTGGTCAATGCCGTTCGAAACAGCGTTTCCATACCGGTGATCGCCTCTTCCGGTGCCGGATGCGAAGCCCATTTTTCAGAGGTCTTCCAGAAGACCGGTGCCGAGGCTGCTCTGGCAGCCGGCATTTTTCATAGAGAAGAAGTGCCCATCCAGGCGGTTAAAAAACACCTGGCTGAACAGGGGATTGAAGTGCGGCAGTAACACGACCTGAAACCCTTCAGCTATTAAATAAACGGATGTCAGGCTAAAAAGCTTGACATCCGTTTTCATTTTGATGAGTATACGCCACCGGGATGATAAAATTTGGAGGCGTTATGTCTGAGATCGGTTTTGGAAAAAAGCTGTATATCTCGTCGGTGGGTATTATCCTGTTGACTATTTTGATCGTTGCCGGTGTTAATTTCTTTCAAACGAAAAAGAGTTTTCTGGCCAAAGGCAAGGCTGGTATTAAGAGTGTTTCCGAAGTATTGGAAAATACCATTGAGGTGCAGTACGGGTTACAAAAGGCCAAGCTTCAATCGGATCTTGGCATGCTCATCACAGAATGCAGTACCAGCGGCAAGATTATGACGGTAAAATCCCGGATCGCTGATAT
>PIVQ01001459.1 GCA_003354055.1 Desulfobacteraceae bacterium
GAAAAAGAAGAATTTTCAGAAGAGCTGACCCGAAAGATGGGAGAATTAGGTCTGTTCGGCATGTTTGTATCCGACGAGTATGAAGGCCAGGGAATGGATTATATATCCTATATTATTGCCGTGGAGGAGATCGCCAGGATTGACGGCTCCCAGGCCGCCACCATAGCCGCCGGCAACTCTCTTGGGATCGGCCCGATCTTCTACTTTGGAACCGAAGAACAAAAGCAAAAGTACCTGCCCGGACTCTGTGCCGGAGAAGGACTTTGGGGATTCGGACTTACCGAGCCCACAGCCGGTTCCGATGCAGGCGGATCCCAAACAACCGCTGTTCTGGACGGAGACGAATGGGTCATCAACGGATCCAAAATCTTTATCACCAATGCTGCCTGCGACATGACCATGGGCGTGACGGTTCAGGCCATCACCGGCACCCGGGAAAACGGCAAGCCTGAATATTCCTGCATCCTTGTGGAGGCAGGGACTCCCGGACTCAAAGCCGTGCCCATGCACAAGAAAATGATGTGGCGCGCCTCAAATACAGCTGAGCTGTACTTTGATGATGTAAGGGTGCCCAAGGAAAACATTCTGGGCAACAAAGGCGACGGGTTTCACCAGATGCTGTCTACCCTGGACGGCGGACGACTGTCCATCGGCGCCATGGGACTGGGCGGTGCCCAGGGGGCCTATGACTTAGGGTTGCAATATGCTAAGGACAGAGAGCAATTCGGCCAGCCCATTTCAAAATTCCAGGCCATAGCCTTTAAGCTGGCCGATTGCGCTATGGAAATCGAATGTGCCCGGAACCTGCTCTACAAAGCCTGCTGGCTGAAATCCAACCACAGGGCCTATGAAAAGGAAGCGGCCATGGGCAAGCTCTATTGTTCAGAGGTCATGGGCCGGGTGGTGGACCACGCAGTCCAAATCCACGGTGGATACGGACTGATGAAAGAGTATAATGTTGAACGGTTTTACCGGGATCAGAAACTCTTGGAAATCGGGGAAGGCACCTCTGAAGTCCAGCGGATTGTTATTTCAAGATATATAGGCTGCTA
>PIVQ01001460.1 GCA_003354055.1 Desulfobacteraceae bacterium
GGGCGTATTATTGGTGTATCTAAAGACCGTTTAGGTAACGACGCACTACGTATGGCAATGCAAACGCGCGAACAACACATTCGCCGCGACAAAGCCAACTCAAACATTTGTACAGCGCAAGTATTACTTGCCAACATGGCCGCGTTTTACGCGGTGTACCACGGCCCACAAGGCTTAAAAACTATCGCGCAGCGTATACATCGCTTTGCTGATATTTTAGCTGCTGGCCTAAAAGCTAAAGGCATCGCACTTAAGCACAGCACGTGGTTTGATACGCTAACAATTGCAGATGACAACAAAGACGACGTAATAGCACGTGCCATTGCAAAAGGCGTAAACTTTGCTACAAACCACGAAGGCGAGTACTCAATTTCGGTATCAGAGACAACAACACGTGCCGATATCGCTGAGTTATTTGATATTATTTTAGGCGAAGGTCATGGCCTAAGTGTTGACGCTATTGCAGCCGACGTTGAAGCAAATGGTAGCGACTCTATTCCTGCAAGCTTAGTACGTGATGATGAAGTACTAACGCATCCAAACTTTAACAGCTACCACAGCGAAACAGACATGCTTCGCTACATTAAGCGACTAGAAAGCAAAGATTTATCGCTTAATCACTCAATGATCTCGTTAGGCTCATGTACCATGAAACTAAACGCGACCGCTGAGATGATCCCAATTACGTGGCCTGAGTTTGCAAACCTTCACCCATTCTGCCCGCTGGATCAAGCAGAAGGTTACCAAATAATGATTGGCGAGCTACACGACTGGCTAGTAAACATTACCGGTTACGATGCAGTATCACTTCAGCCAAACTCTGGCGCACAAGGTGAATACGCAGGCTTAATCGCGATTCGTAAATACCACGAGTCACGAGGGGATGCACACCGTAATGTATGTTTAATCCCAAGCTCTGCGCACGGTACTAACCCTGCATCAGCGCAAATGGCGAGCATGAAAATTGTGGTAGTTAACTGCGATAAAAACGGTAACGTAGACATGAGCGATCTTAAAGCGAAAGCTGAGGAAGTGTCTGAAAACTTATCGTG
>PIVQ01000070.1 GCA_003354055.1 Desulfobacteraceae bacterium
CGCTGGACAGTTTCTTGAGCCCATGGCACAAAAGGCCAGGGATTTGACCCTTCAGTACTTTGGCCGGACCATCGGTTTGTATGCCCCCATGTATATTTCTGATTTTTGTTCCAACCACTGTACCTACTGCGGGTTCAATGCCGTAACAGCATTTCCCCGGACTAAGCTGACCATGGCTGAGATTGAAACAGAGGCCGCGGCCATCTCAGCCTTAGGCATCCGCCATATCCTGGTGCTCACAGGGGAAGCCCCCGCCAAAACTCCCATGGATTATCTGGAAGAGACTGTCTCAGTCCTAACCCGGTATTTTTCCTCCATTGCCTTGGAAATTTTTCCTATGGAAGAAGCTGATTACCGGCAATTGCAGTCTGCAGGGGCTGATTCCCTGACGGTTTACCAGGAAGTTTATGATCAGGCCTTGTATAAGGAAGTTCATCCCAAAGGGCCTAAGTCTGACTATGCCTTTCGTCTGCTTACCCCCGAACGTGGGGCCCAAGCAGGAATGAGAGCTTTAAATATCGGCACCTTGTTCGGTCTTGGAGATCCCAGGGCAGAGGCCTTTATGGCAGGGCTCCATGCCCGGTATCTGGAACAGGAATTCCCACATGTGGAAGTGTCTCTGTCTCTTCCCCGGATGACGAAAGCCGAAGGAGGCATTGCACCGAAGAATCTTTTATCCGATGCAGCCTTTGTCCAGACCATGCTGGCCTGGCGGCTGTTCATGCCAAGGCTGGGATTAACGGTTTCCACCAGGGAGTCCGCCGACTTCAGGGACCGACTCATTCATCTTGGGGCCACCCGGTATTCTGCCGGGTCCAAGACCGATGTGGGGGGATATACTGTAAGGAATCCTCGCGCAATCGGCTCCGATGGAACAAACCCGGATACCACGGTTCAGTTTGAAATCACAGATACCCGGAGTGTGGACCAGGTTACGCAGATGATCCGGGCCAGTGGGTATCAGCCCGTGTTTAAAGACTGGGAGATTTTTTAAATGCTTATCGGAATTGCAGGGGCCGGCGGGATCGGCTCCAATGTGGCCCGGTATCTGGCCCAGGCTAAAGTGCCCAGTCTCAGGGTTGTGGATTTTGACCGGGTGGAATCCTCAAACCTTGATCGTCAGTTTTATGGTGTCGATCAGATCGGCCGTCCCAAGGTGAAATGCCTGAAGGAAAATCTGAAAAAGATTTATCCGGATATGGATGTGGAGGTGGTTCATCATCGCCTGGCCCCCGGAGAAAGCATTTCCATTTTCAAAGATTGCGGTCTGGTTGTGGAGGGATTCGATGATCCTGTTGCCAAAAAACATCTGGTTGAGGAGATTGCAGTTATGAATATTCCCATGGTCTGTGCCTCAGGCATTGCAGGCGATGACATGGGTACGATCAAAATCCGGAAAATTGGCAATTGTCACATTGTTGGGGATTTTTCAACGGATGTGAAGGATGCGCCTTTGTTTCCGCCGAAGATTGGGGTTATTTCGGCTTTGATGGCGGGCAAGGTTTTAGAGTTGATCAGCGAGAAAAGTGGAGGTTAATGTGACGAATGAATTTCAAAAACCTGAATTTCCTAAGGGGATTTATGGGATTCTTGGTGAGGCGTTTTCTTTGGGGCGATCCAATGTGGAGACGGCAAGGCTGCTGGTGGAGGGGGGAATTGATATCCTTCAATACCGGGAGAAGACCCATAAAAAGGATCGGAAGGATATGCTGGCCGAGTGCCTGGAAATCCGGAAAATTACAGCGGATGCAGGCGTTCCCTTTATTGTGAATGATTTTCTGGACATTGCCCTGATGGTCGGGGCGGACGGGGTGCATGTGGGGCAGGAGGATCTGCCGGTGACGGCGGTAAAGCAACTGGCCCCCCATCTCATGGTGGGCTGCTCCACCCATTCTCCTGCGCAGGCTGCCCGTGCTGTGGAGGACGGGGCAGATTATATCGGGGTGGGGCCGATTTTTACCACTCAAACCAAAGAAAATGTCTGTGATGCGGTCGGCTTTGAATATCTGGACCATGTGGTCGCAGGTTTCAGTATTCCCTTTGTGGCCATCGGCGGGATCAAACGTAGCAATATAAAGGCGGTTGCAGACCGGGGAGCATCAACCATATGCCTGGTGACCGAGATCATAAGTGCTACTGACATTAAAGAGCGGATTAAAGAAATACGAAATATTATAGGAGAGTAAAATGACTGAAGCGTATACCACCCAGATGGATGCAGCTAGAAAAGGCATTCTCACACCTCAGATGGAGCAGGTACTTGAAGCGGAATCCATTTCCAAAGAGGACCTTATGGCCCGCGTGGCGGACGGCTCCATTGCCATCCCTGCCAATAAGAATCATTTCAATATCAAGGCGGCAGGTGTAGGCCAGGGATTGAAAACCAAGGTCAATGTCAACTTGGGGGTCTCTAAAGATGTCTGCTCCTTTGATTCGGAGATGAGCAAGGCCAAGCTGGCTGTAGAGTACAACGCCGATGCCATCATGGATCTGAGTGTATCCGGGGATACGGAAAGTTTCAGAAAACGGCTTGTGAATGAGATCCCGGTGATGATCGGCAGTGTCCCCATCTACGATACCCTGACCCGGACGGGCAAGCCCACCGAAGAACTTACCATTGACGACTGGTTCAAGACTGTGGAGATCCATGGTGAAAACGGCATCGATTTTGTAACCATCCATGCCGGTCTGAATCTCAAATCCGTCCAAACTATAAAGAAGAATCCCAGACTCTGCGGTATTGTCAGCCGGGGCGGCGCCATTCTCTTTGAATGGATGGCCAAGACAGGTACGGAAAACCCCTTTTACGAGCACTTTGACCGGCTTCTGGATATCTGTGAAAAATACGATATCTGCATCAGTCTGGGCGACGGACTTCGTCCGGGTGCCATTCAAGACAGCACGGATGCCCCCCAGATTCAGGAACTCCTTACCATGGGGGAACTGACCAAACGGGCCTGGGAGAGAAATGTCCAGGTGATGATCGAAGGGCCGGGCCATGTTCCCCTTCACGAGGTGGAGATGAACATGAAGATCCAGAAAAAACTCTGCCACAATGCACCTTTTTATGTGTTGGGACCTTTGGTAACCGACATTGCACCCGGATATGACCATATCACCTCTGCCATCGGCGGGGCTCTGGCAGCCATGCACGGCGCGGATTTTCTGTGCTACGTGACACCCGCCGAACATCTGCGCCTGCCTTCTGTGGATGATGTCAAAGAAGGAATCATCGCATCCAAGATCGCTGCCCATGCAGGCGACCTTGCCAAGGGAATTGCCGGGGCCAGTGATAAAGATCTGACCATGAGCCGGGCCAGAAAGGCCCTGGACTGGGAAGGACAGTTTGCCGCCTCCCTGGATCCTGAAAAGGCCAGGGCCTACAAGGAAAGCTCCCAGCCGTCAGAGGACGGTGTCTGTACCATGTGCGGGGACTTCTGCGCCGTAAAACGGGTGGAAGGCCTGCTGTAAAATAAAAAAATCTGCTGTTTCATCCCGGGGTATGAGATGAATGCTGTTCGCACCACTCATCCCATTAACCCGCTGGACTCGACAGCAGATTCTTTTTAAATACCGTATGCTACCGGCTATCGTCCGATGACTAACCGGCCCGGATCCACCTGAGTCCTCAGGATGGAAAGCTCTTCTTCGGTGGGTGCCGGTGTTTCAGCCAGCTTGTCCAGGCGCAGGAGTTCAAATCCGCAGTTTTCCTGGACGTCATCAAAGGTATAGCCGGGATTCAGGGAAATGACCCGCATCCGTTTGGACTCCGGTTCAAAATCCATTACCGCCATATTGGTGATGATTTTATGGGGGCCTGCATTTTCCGGCAGGCCGGATAATTTCCTGGAATCTCCGCCGTCAAGCCAACCGGGTGTGGTGAGAAAATCCACCTTTTCCACAAAGCGGCGTTTGTCCTGAGGGGTCATAACCATCATCTTCCAGCAGAAGGAGGCAAAATCATTGGCGCCGCCGCTGCCCGGCAGGCGAACCTTGGGGGATTCCCAGTCGCCGATGACCGTGGAGTTCAGGTTGCCGTACATATCGATCTGGGCGCCGCCCAGAAAGGTGTAATCCACAAACCCCCTGGCGCAGGAGGACATGATAGTGCTCATGGAGCCTGCCATGGAGGCCTTGTAAAAGGTTCTGGAGTCTCCTACCGAGATGGGCATTTCAGGGAGATCCGGGCTGATGCCGCCGGCTTCGAACATGATGACCAGGTCCGGAGAGGCTGTTTTCTGGGCCAGCATGGCGGCTGCACAGGGGGCACCGGTGCCTACGCCGACGGTGGCACCGTTTTCCAGTTCCCGGGCTGCGATGGAAATCATCATTTCCATTTGGTTGTATTCCGCTGGGTTGTTCTCAGTCATTATGCATCCTCCCCTTCTATCAAAAATTCCAGGCGTCTCAGCTGCCGCATCTTGTCCATGCCGCCGTTCCGGTCGATATACGCCTGGAAGTTCTCGCAGTCGTAAATATTGTCGTTAAGAAAGGCCTCAAAGGCTTCAGGATCTCTTTCTTTGGCCATCCATTCTTTCAAGTGCGCTTCATCGCTGAAGTATTCGTTGGGCATGGTACCGGGAAAGGCGCCGTAGGGTACTTCACAAACCGCATCTACGATAAAATAGGGGATCTGGGTTTTGTGGGGCTCTCTGGCAATTTCTTCGTGGGGAATCAGACGTTCACAGGTAATGATCAGGTTTTTTGATGCATTGGCCAGTTCTATATCGGCCACGGCAATGCCTTCAAACCGTGCGTTGCCGTAAATATCAGCCTCATGAACATGGAGAAAAGACACATCCGGGCTCAGGGCCGGAACCAGAGCCATCTTTTTACCGGTAAAGGGGCAGTTAGCTGCAACAGCACCGCTGTACTCAAATGTCTGGGTGCCGAGCATGCTTCTCATGGGCAGAAAGGGTACGCCCATGGATGCGGCCTGAAGCCTTATGGACAGGGCATAGTTGCTCCATTCACTGATGGTTACAGCACCACTTTCCAGATATTTTCTGGAGCAGCCGGACAATCCCCTGGCTTCCAGTCCAACTCCATAGGCCATGTCAATGCGGTCATATGCCTTGCCTGCAGAGAGAATCTGCATATCATGGGTAGATGTATGACCTGCAAAACCTAAGTTTTTCTTTTTCTGGCGGACAATTTCATGGCAGGCCGCCACAGGGGTCCTGTTGGCCCCGAATCCACCGATACCTAAGTAATCCCCATCATTTACAAACGTTTCCACGGCCTGCTTCAAAGACATTGTTTTGTCTTTTTTAATTCTGCTTTTCTTCCGGAAAAATTCCCGTGCCACATCCGGATCCGGATCGGTAAACACAGGACCCTTTCCCTTTTCTAATACTTCCATTTTACAAAATCCTCTCGTTAATATTTCACGCCTCAGCCCCAAAGGCTTTTGGCTGTTCTTACTGTTCTCGCCGCTCTCGCTGTTCCAGCGGTTCTCGCTACTAATACGTCAACACCATCCCCCCATCAAACAACAAATCCCCGCCCATAAGATAAGTGGCATGCCGGGAAAAGCCGAATATAATCATATTGCCCACCTCAATGGGGGTCATCATCTCTTTGACACGGGATTTTCCCATCATTACGTCTGATACCACGTCTTCTCTGGTTATTCCACGTTGTTCAGCCTGGTCTGCAATCTGGTTCAGGGCGAGCTGGGTTTTAACAAATCCCGTGCTTACGGTAAAGGATCTTATTTTTCCTTCACCTTCGGCGGAGATGGACTGGGAAAGTCCCCGCAGCCCGAATTTGGTCAGGTTATAGACCGGTTTGTTTTTGGTGCAGATATGACCGTGGATGGAGCACATATTGGCAATCACCCCTTTACCGTCATCACTCTTTCTCATATGGGGGATGACCAGCTGGGAGAGGAGGAAAGGCGCTCTGAGCATGATCTTCTGCATCCGGTCATAGATCTCCATGGGAAAGTTTTCAATGGAGTCAATGTGCTGCATCCCTGCAATGTTGGCCAGGTATTTGATCTGACCTAAGGTCGCTGCCTTCTCCACAGCCTCGGCCACGGCTTTGTCATCACAAAGATCTGTTGGGATAAAGGTCATGTTGCCGCCATGGGCCCGGGCCTTGTCACAGGTCTCCTGTCCTGCTTTCTCATTGATATCCAGTCCCACCACGGTCAATCCATTTTTTGCCGCTGCAACGGCAGTGGCCCGGCCGATCCCGCTTCCCGCCCCTGTTATGATACAGACATTCTCAGGGGCAAAGTTTTCATCTTTAAGGCTGAGGATTTCATAGGATAAAATTTCCGGTTCCTGGATGTCCATGGCACTCCTTTCAATGGAAAACACGATTGAAAGCATTCTCCCTAATTTTATTATGTCGTTGTTCGCTGGTTTAAACTAATTTAAAATATGAGCAAGTTTCAGACCATAAAAGAAATTCAGGAAAGTTTTTGGAATAACAGGCTGAAATTAAACAGAATCAAAATTATACTCGACTTTATTTGAAAATCAAACTATAAGTTAAATCTGTATCACAAAGTCTACATGTAGACTTTGTGATACAGATATAGATAAACAAAAACATTCGGAGTATGCCATGACAGACAAGCCGCCCACGCCCAATCCTGTTGAGATTGATGCATTGAAAAAAGAGTTGGAGATCTATCGCCTGATCTTTAACAGCATCAACCACGGTGCCACTGTGATTGATCCGGATGGCAGGATTACCCATATGAACGATCCCTACGGCCGGTTTCTGGGGGTGGATGCAGGAGAACAGATCGGCAGGCATTGTACTGAGGTATTTGAGAACACCCGGATGCACATTGTGGCCCAGACCGGGGAGGAGGAGATCAACCAGTCCCAGCGGATAAACGGTATGGACATGGTGGTTCAGCGGATCCCAATGAAAAAGGATGGCCGCTTGATCGGCGTATACGGCCAGGTGATTTTCAGGGATGTATCTGAAGTCGGTGCTCTGGCCAAAAAACTCTCTTTACTGGAATCCAAGGTGCGTGCCTATGAAAAAGAGTTGTTCGACTTGAGATCCACCCGGTATACTTTTGACAGCATAATTGGAGACAGCAGGGAAATCCGTTACCTTAAAAAGCAGGCTCGGCAGGCGTCCACCAATGACTCTACAGTGTTGATCACAGGAGATTCCGGCACAGGCAAAGAGCTGTTTGCCCAATCCATTCATCACGGCAGCCGCCGTCGCTTCCATCCCTTTATCCGCATCAATTGTGCAGCCATCCCAAAAGACCTTCTTGAGTCTGAACTCTTCGGCTATGAGGCCGGCGCCTTTACCGGCGCCAAGGCCAAGGGAAAGACCGGAAAGTTTGAACTCGCAGACCAGGGTACCATTTTCCTGGATGAGATCGGCGATCTGCCTATAGAGATGCAGCCCAAGCTTCTCAGGGTACTGGAGGAAAAAGAGTTTGAAAAAATAGGCGGTACCCGGCTTCTCCGTCCGGATTTCCGGGTGATCTGCGCTACCAATCAGGATTTGGAAAACCTGATGGAACAGGGCCGATTTCGAAAAGACCTCTTCTACCGACTTAACGTGATTCCCATTGAAATCCCTCCCCTGCAGGAGCGGCAGGAAGATATTCTTCCCATAGCCAGGCAGTTGATTGAAAAAATGACCCGGGAAGCCGGTCTTCCTGAAAAGCGGATTGAAAAAGAGGCGGAAAAAGAACTGGTGCACCACGACTGGCCCGGCAACGTCAGGGAGTTATCCAATGTTCTGGAGCGGGCCATGTACGCCTCTGATGCCCCGGTAATCTACAAGGGGGATCTGCCCTTTTCCATGGCATTCTCCGGAAAGAAGCAAAAGCCAAAGGATAGGTCAAATCTGAAAACCGCTAAAAATCAGGCCCAGATCAAGGCCATTTACCAGGCCCTGGCCCGCACCGGATACAACAAGGCAAAGGCGGCAAGGCTCCTGGGAATTCACAGAACACTGCTGTATCGAAAGATGAAAGAGTTCGAGATCAGTCTGACACCGGAATAAGCATCCATTGCAGGGGCTTTGCACCGCATTTGTGTCGGGCGCAAAGCCCCTGCCAGCCGATACCGGCCGGCAGGGAAATGTTGTTTATCCTGCTTTGTGGGCTTTATCCTGCTTTGTAGGCTTTAGCCTGCTTCGTAGGTGCAGGTGGTGAAGTCGATTTCTTCGCCGCATTCGGAACATTTGTGGGTCTTTTCAAATTCGTCGGAGAAAATCTCCTTTGTTGCACTGCATTTCGGGCATTTGCAGGAAAAGGATTTCAATTCTTTGAAATTTTCAAATCCAGGGCAATGTTTTGGTGTGCTCATGGGGTTCTCCTTTATTTATGGTTAGTCAGTTTTAACTTTTTTAATACTGTTAAATTCAGGACTCAGGCGTAGTTCAGCCCAGGTCCACCAGGGTCCGTCCCTTGATCTGGCCTTTGAGAATTTTTTCAATACTCTCGTCCAGATCAATTAAATTAATTCTTCTGATCATGGCCTCCGGCATGGTAGGTTTCCAGTCCTTGGCCAGGCAGTCCCAGAGATCCTGTCGCAGGGGCATGGGGCAGTGCTGGGAATCAATACCGAACAGGGCTACTCCTCTGAGAATAAAGGGGAATACCGTTATGGGAAGATCGGGCGAGGCCACAAGACCGCAACAGGTAATAATCCCGTTTTCCTGTGTGGCTTTGATGGCCGTGGCAAGAATATCCCCGCCGACTGTATCCACCACCCCGGCCCACCGGGGTTTGAGTACGGGAGGACCGGTGTTCTCAAGAAACGTCTGTCTTCCAATCACCTCTTTTACCCCGAGGCTTCCCAGAAAACCGTCGTCAGGCTTTCCGGATACGGCTGCCACCTCATAACCCAGTTTGGCAAGTATGGCACAGGCCAGAGAGCCCACGCCACCTGTGGCGCCGGTGACAAGCACAGGACCCTGATCCGGGGCCAGGCCCGGCACCAGTCGCTCCACAGACATGGCAGCGGTAAAGCCTGCAGTTCCCAGGATCATACTCTCTTCCATGGTTAACCCTTCGGGCAGGGGCACCACCCAGTCCGCCGGTACCCGGATGTACTGGCCGAATCCGCCCGGGGTATTCATGCCCAGGTCGTAGGAGGTTACAATGACCTTATCTCCGGGCGCAAATTTTTCGACATCACTTGCCTCAACTACGCCTGCCGCATCAATGCCCGGGGTATGGGGAAACGATCGGGTGACCCCCCGGTTTCCTGTGGCAGACAGGGCATCCTTGTAATTAAGAGAGGAGTAATTAACCCGGATGACAACCTCTCCTTCGGGAAGATCATCAATGGATCGTTCCCTGATGGAGCGGGTAAAGATCTTTGGTTCTGTTTCTTCAACAACCAATGCCTGAAAGGCTTTGTTTTTCATGAAATGCCTCCTGTTGAAATCAGTGAAGCTGTTTTTTAAGTGGCTGTGGTAACGGGTAAATATTATGAGATACCCTTTAGTTATATTTTATGATGCATTGAATTTCAATAAGAATCATTTTGAGCCATTCAGAGCATCGGTCTGAAAGGTCCTATCCACCTGTCCGAAGAATGAATTCTTTTAAATTTTAACGATATCTGATAATGGAAAACCAGAAACATTTAACGAAAGATTGGTTTATGGAAGAATTAGATCCTAAGATTGTTATCAGCCCTGCAGAGAAACAGGTATTGGATCATCCGGCAACCCTGATTACATTTCTATCTGTTCTTACTCCTCTTCTGTCCGGATTTAATGTATATGTCCTCCTTTCGGAAAAAACATGGGCCTCAGCCATTTTGACATTTGAGCTAATCGGCATTGTCTGTATTCTTCTGATAATGAGAAGCCGGATTCCCGACCTGAGAAAAATATTCATTTATCGACATCTGTTCCGGGTTCAGATTCTGGCATTTGGCATTTATCTGATTCTGATCATCGTCCTTGGTCATAGAATTGTGGCATGTCCCTGGGCGTTTCTTTTTATTTTTCTGTTGTCTCTGTGGATGCCGGGCAGAAACGGAGCTGTGATTGCAGCCGTATTCAATCTGTCTCTTGTTATAGTTATTCCATTAACAGATATGGCTGTTTTTCAGATTCATAAAGATTTTCTGATCCGTTTTAATGTGGCCCTTTTGATATTTACGATGCTGGCCTTAAAATCCACCATGATCCGGCGTAACTATCTAGAGCGCTTGTTTCAGGCGCGGACCCAAATCAAAGAATCCGAGGAGAAATATAAAGCACTGAGCAAAAAGTTGCTTAAAGAGATCGACCACCGGGACCGTATTGAAAAACGGCTTCACCACGCCATTAAGATGGAAACCGTAGGAAGGGTGGCCGCAGGTGTGGCACATGATTTGAATAATATTCTTTCAGGCATTGTAACCTATCCGGATCTTATGCTTCTGGATATGAACGAAAAACATCCCATGAGGGATTCCATGGAGCTGATAAAAACATCAGGTATGAGAGCTGCCACCATTGTAGATGATCTCCTGACCCTGTCCCGGCGGGGTGTGGCTGTGGCTGAGCCCGTGGATTTAAGACAACTGACCGAAGCCTATCTTCAGAGCCCCGAGCATATAGAGTTGATGGTGCCTCATGGGAATGTTGCGATCAAGGCCCTGTATGACACCACGGTCAACGTCGTTATCGGCTCTCCGGTCCACCTGTCCAAAACCCTGATGAACCTGGTGGCCAACGGGGTAGAGTCCATTAAAGGTGAAGGAGAGGTAATCATTCAGATCCGGTCCCGGGTATTGGAAACACCGGAATCCATCCGGAACCCGGTGCAGGGGCATAAAGAAATTCCTGAAGGGGATTATGTGGTCTTTTCGGTTTCAGACAATGGGACCGGCATCCACCCCCGGGATCTGGAATATATCTTTGAGCCCTTTTATACCAGAAAGCAGATGGGACGCAGCGGCACCGGTATCGGCATGGCTGTGGTTCTGGGAACTGTCAATGATCATAAGGGATTTATCCAGCTTGAATCGGAGCCGGAAAAAGGCACCAGCGTCAGTCTTTATTTTCCGGCCACATCTGAAATGCCGGAGCATGAAGAGACACCTGTCAGTATCAATGCCCTCATGGGGAACAATGAAAAACTTCTGGTGGTTGATGATGAACCGGTTCAATTGAACATTGCCGAACAAATGCTCAGACGCCTGGGGTATGCCGTCCACTGCTGTCCGTCAGGCGAGGCCGCTCTTGAATTTTTAAACAAGTATCCCGTGGATTTGGTGATCTTTGATATTATGATGGAACCCGGCATGGACGGGGTGACCACCTGCAAGAGACTTCTGGAGGATCATCCGGACAAAAAGGTGCTTTTTGCCACGGGATTTTCCGACAAAGATACCCTGGCGCAGGCACGGGAATTGAGCCGCGGCCCCTGCCTGTTCAAACCCTATACCCTTGAGGATATGGGTAAGATGGTTCAGGAGCGTCTGCGTCAATAAAACCTGTAGGCGCGTTTTTTTTCAGCCGTGTTATGGTTGGCTGGTATCCGGTCCTTTCATAGCATATGAGGTCGGGCCGTCCGAATAGTTGGTATGGCTGAGCCAGGAGGCAGGATATCCGATATTTATCGGCCCCTTCTGATCCGGCAGGTTGATATAGCCGTCTGAATATTTTGCAAGCAGCATGTCTGAAAGATCCCACCATTGGTCCAGAATTTCCCGAGCGTTGTCCCGACACAGGCCTGTGATCAGTTCCCGGGCATCCTCATTGAAAAGGCCTTCCATTTCCCTGTCCCACATCCTCAGTTTCCCCTGTTGGGATGCTTCCAGATCTTTTTGAAGGGGAATTATATCCACCCCTGTCATCCGTTTGAAATTCAGGCGGCACAAGGTCCCGATAAAGTCAAAGGCCCACCAGGCCGATTTACGGTCCAGCTTCTGGGGGCTGCCAGTCTGGTAGGCTTCCGGCAGATCATTGACCATGACGGGAAGGGGGACAAAACAGGTGGTATAGGAGACGTCCGGTCCAAACCAGACAATGCCCTTGGTCGCCTCAGGGGCACCCGGCCGGATCTGGTTCACAAAGGTATATCCCTGGTAGAAAACCGAGATGGCCCTTTCCCAGGCCCCGTAGAAAGTTTTGTTTTCCGTTACGTTATTCTGGTTGCCGTCGTAATCCCCCACAAATCTGTGGGGATCGTTGTAGGGCCCGGCTGCAACCCCGCGGGTCATGTCAAACTGAGTGCCTTCGTAGTGGTCCCTGTAAAGGGAGAAAACCGTCTCAAGATCCAGGGGCCGGTTGGGTGTGATTGAAAAGGGATAGACCGTTGTGAATCCGTCTTCCACCCAGGGGCTCAGGCCCAGATCCGGGTTCACCCTGTCCAGCACCCGCCATACCCGTCGCAGGGAATAATAGGGGTGGTTGTACTCACCATGGCTGACGGCGGGCAGCCAGTCCAGAGTGCCGTCCTGGGGATCCCACCAGCCGATTTTTTCAAGACCCGGAAATAAAAATTTTGAATAGATAAGGTCATCGGCATCTTTGGTGATTTCACGGATTCTGAATTCATTTGCAGCGACAAAGACCTCTCCGTCCGGCACCTGTTTGGCCACCCAGGCCGAATGGAACTGCTCATCGGGCAGGGCGCACATTTCAAATACCCAGGCCTCATCCTCGTCCGCCACCAGGAGGGTTTCTCCTGTGGAGTAATATCCGTAGGTTTCGATCAGTTTGCCCATGAGTGTTATGGCGCTGCGGGCTGTTTTACATCTTTCCAGGGCAATGCGAGACAGTTCCGAACTGTACATCAGCCTCATATGTCTGCCCAGCCGGTCCGCCTCTTCCTCGGTAACAGCTTCGGGCTGGTATTTGGCGCCGTTGGTACACTCCCCCATCATCAGGCGGTGTTCATTCATGATACCGTAGTTGCCGTCAAAATAGGCATAGGTATGTTCTACCTGGGGGATTTCTCCGATGGCCGGAGTCTCGGGACAGGGCGGTGTATGGGGCGGTGCCTCGTAATTGGGTCCCCGGTCTTTGGAGACAATTCTGGGATATCGGTAATGCTCTTTAAAAATTTTGCGTTTGGCCCCGGGGGCATGATTCTGCCGCGGAACAGAGATGATCCTCTGATCTCCGAGTTCGTCATCGTCTGAATGGGCAACCATCATGGAGCTGTCTTTGGCCGCTTTCGGGGTAATGATCAATGTTGTGCACATGATGTGAACCTCCTGTTTTATTCGTTAAACGGGTAGTATTTGTTAATCATTTCCATGGTCCGCAGGTCATTGTCCGAGCCCCTGTCTGCCAAATGTTTTAAAATTGAGTTGATCTGTTCCAGAGAGAAGGCCTGGCAGAACTTGGCCCTGGTCGTCTTTTCAGTGATGGATATTTCAATTATGGTCATGCCCTCCAACATCTTATCAATATCCTTGTTCTCTCCGCAAATGGGAAACGGTGCGTAACCGCCCTGGGGCTGGAGTTTGCGTACAATCCGGTTCATGGCCCGGACCTTGCTGCCTGTGGAAAGCTTTGTCCTGGCCTCTCCGATGATTTTGATTGATGCAAAACATTGGCTGGCATAGCAGGGCAGATGACTTCCGCTGAAAAAGGAAGGAATAACCGAATAGGGATCCACCACCAGAAACTGAACCGGCAGGCCCTCTTCCAGGTATTCCAGCTTTTCCCCTTTGATCAGCTTTTTTTCTTCGTCGAATTCTTTGATGCCGCTGTGGATAAAAATCCGGTTGGCGTCGTAGGCAAAAGTCAACGGTACTGAATAGGGCGGCCTGGTTTTGCTCTCAAGGGTCAGCGTTCCCCAGTGAATACGGTCCAGAGTGTTCTCAACGTCTGTTTTTAGTAGATCCATAGGTGTTCTCCTTGGCTGAAGTTTACAGATTGGCCTGATGCCGGGCTCTCGGGCTATTCCCGGTACAGGAGACTCAAATTTTAAGCATGGGTAATAGGAACAGTTTTCGGGTGACGTATTTTTGTGATTCAGGCGAATGAACGGATATTGAAATCGTTAAAAAATCCGTATGAAATGAAATTATTAAGAGTACCCGGCGACCATACCAGAGAAACCGATGAGATTAACTTAGGATAGGATCATGTGATTTGTCAATATCAGATATGGATTTGACCCTTTACACCTGCAATGGATATTGATAGATCTGACTCAGAATAAGATTATAGCGGCTATCTTAGGAATCGTTACAAAATAACTTGATCTAAATTGTTTCCAAAACCCCTTAAAAGACTGGGTATTTTGAAAACAAAAGATCAAGTAATTTTGGAGCCGATCCTTAGGTAAATTGTACCTTAAAAAGTGGGCATAAATGATACATACCCTTGCCATAGGAAACTATAGATCCCTGCTTAACCTTACAATGCCGTTGGGCAATTTAAATGTGATTACCGGGCCAAATGCCAGCGGGAAATCAAATTTATACCGGGCTTTACGCTTATTGTCGGAAACGGCCCAGGGCGGAGTGGTCAATGCCCTGGCAAGGGAAGGTGGCCTGGAGTCAACCTTCTGGGCCGGGCCTGAAAAAATTACCAGAAGAATGCGCAGGGGAGAGGTCCCGGTGCAGGGCGGCCCAAAGCAAAAGAGGGTTCGATTGCGTCTTGGGTTTTCCGGTAGTCATTTCAGCTATTCCATTTCTCTGGGGCTTCCTATGCCGTCGCAGTCTGCTTTTGCCCTGGATCCTGAAATCAAGCAGGAGTGCATCTGGGCGGGAAATACCTATCGGCCCGGTAGTGTGCTGATTGAGCGCAACAGCGGTGTGATCACAGCCCGTTCAAAAGGAAGTTGGGATGTTCTTGTTCCCTTTGCCAATACCTTTGAAAGTATTTTTACCCAAATCAGTGATCCCGTGAGAACGCCTGAGGTAGTTCAATTAAAGGAGGAGATCCGGGGCTGGAGATTCTACGATCACTTTCGAACCGATGCTGACGCACCGGCAAGACTACCTCAACTGGGCACCCGAACCCCGGTTCTTCACCATGACGGAAGGGATCTTGCGGCGGCATTGCAGACCATAATAGAGATTGGAGATGTTGAGGCACTGAATGAAACGATTTGGGATGCATTCCCAGGTGCACGTTTGAATATTTCCATTCAAAACGACGGCCGCTTTGCCGTGGAACTACATCAGGAAGGGCTGCTGAGGCCGCTGTCGGGATCAGAGCTGTCCGACGGTACATTGCGCTATCTGCTGTGGGTAGCAGCCCTGCTCTCACCAAGACCGTGTCCGCTCATGGTATTGAATGAGCCGGAAACCAGCCTGCACCCGGACCTGCTCCCGGCTTTGGCCCGGCTGATTGTTCGGGCGGCGGAATCCACTCAGATATGGGTGGTATCCCACTCGGCCACGCTGATATCTGCTTTGGAGAAATCAGATGACTGCAATTCCATTCGGCTGCAAAAGCAGCTGGGGCAAACCATGATAGAGGATCAGGAGATGTTTGACGGACCAACGTGGCATTGGCCGGATCAAAATAAATGAAGACAAACAAGAAAATCGTGTTAACCTTTTTAAAAAGACCTGAATGGGTATATAGTGGGTGATTCATAGACCTCAAGAAAGCTTCTAATCAATTTCATAAATGTTGTGGGGAGGTATGGCGATGGTAGAGTTCTTTCAGCAATTCAATCCGGTAACCCAGGCATTCATTGCAACACTTTTTACCTGGGGGGTAACTGCCGCAGGTGCGGCCCTTGTTTTTTTTACAAAAGCGGTCAACCAGAAACTCATGGATTCAATGCTCGGGTTTGCTGCCGGGGTAATGATTGCCGCAAGTTTCTGGTCTCTTCTTGCTCCGGGCATAGATATGGCTGAGCAACTGGGGCAGATTCCATGGCTCACGGCTGTCATCGGATTCATGGGCGGCGGGATTTTCATGAGACTGACCGACAAGTTCCTGCCCCATCTTCATCCGGGCCTGAGCATTGATAAAAGCGAAGGTGTGAAGACTTCATGGCAGCGAAGCACCCTTTTAGTGCTGGCCATAACCCTTCATAATATACCGGAAGGGCTGGCCGTGGGAGTTGCTTTCGGCGCTGTGGCTGCCAATCTTCCCTCTGCGACCATGGGGGCGGCAATTGCCCTGGCAATCGGAATCGGGATTCAGAATTTCCCTGAAGGTACGGCTGTGTCCCTGCCCTTGCGGCGGGAAGGGATGAGCAAGGGGAAAAGCTTTCTCATGGGGCAGGCCTCAGGTATGGTGGAGCCCGTCGCAGGCGTTTTGGGTGCCCTGTTTGTCTTGAAAATGCAGAGTATTCTGCCCTATGCTCTTTGTTTTGCAGCAGGTGCCATGATTTTCGTGGTGGTGGAGGAATTGATCCCCGAATCCCAGAGGAAATATGAGAATATTGATTTGGTCACCATGACCACGATGGTCGGTTTTTCAGTCATGATGATTCTGGATGTGGCCCTGGGGTAATTCCTGCGGAACCACTGTCGGGATATCAGTCTTCATGGGTTCGTACAGCCCTGACATAAAAGTTTTCCTGGAAGTTGTAAGCAATGCCTGCATTGAACATAATCCCCCAGTAGTATTTGTTTATACTGATGTTGGCGGACCAGCAGAACATTTGTTTTTGGTCGAATAAGGGCGATATATACAGGGCCTTGTGTTTATTGTTGTCAAGAAGGGAAAAAAGTTCTTCCAGGGCGGGCAACCGCCAGTCCGAATACCCCAGATAATTCCGGGAATTAAGGCCTTGAACATATTCAAGGGCTGCCCTGTGTGTCATATAGGCTTCAGATCCGTTTTGCTGCCACATCAGTCCGGTGGATTTATCAAGGATCAAACCTTTGTCAGACTGTTCAAGCCGGTTGAAAAAGTCTCCTGAATCATTTTTACCGGCATAAAAAAAATTGTGTTTGAAAACAAAGGTCTGGATTTGATCCCATTGAAGCCGTCTGGCTGTTTTATTCAGGGTGACGGGCCGGGATTCGCCTGCATGAGTTATCACCGGGGTTAAAACAAAGGAAAACCAGGCAAAGACAAGAGTTGAAAATACCAGTGAATTTAATATCGTTTTTAAGCGCATTGGGCGTCTCCATAAATTCAATACTATTCCGGATAGGTTAATCTACCTGGTCTGGTTTTTCAATCCATGGGGGCTTTCTCTTGGTGGGCCAGTCCCCGGAAAAAACGTTTTGCCGGGGACTGGCCGCTGTTTGAAAATATAATTTGTGGGATTATTCCACCACAATGTCTCCGAAATAGGGAAAGTTCAGAACATTGACAATGGGTTTGACCCGGACATTCTTTTTGGCACCGTAGGAGTGGTTCTGCCAGTGAAAGGGGACAAATGCGGCATCATCATAGAGGATCTGCTCGATCTCCCGGAGCATGCCGGCCCTTTTTTCAAGATTGGTTTCAGACTGGGCTGCAATGGTCAGTTCATCAATTCGGGGATTACAATACCCGCTGTTGAACTGTCCCATTCCCGTGTCGGCATTCGGGCACATGGTTAAAAATTCCGAGAAATTACCGGAATCTTCCGTATCCGCATGCCATCCGAGCATCATCATATCCGCTGCCCTGGCATCAAATTCATTCCAGTACTGAGCCTTGGGCATGGTCTTGAGATTGACCTTTATCCCTATTTTTGACAGCATCTGGGCTGTGGCCTCGGCAATCTTGGCATCATTTACATACCGGTTGTTGGGGGCCATCATGGTAATCTCAAATCCGCCCGCATATCCGGCCTCTTTCATCAGGGCCCGGGCTTTGGCAAGATCGTAACGGGGGGCAAGGCTTTCCTTGTACCCGGCATAGCCTTTGGGGCCCTGCTGTGCAGCTACGGTTGCCGTCCCTTTCATGATTTTTTTGGCAATACCCGTATTGTTGACTGCATGGACAATGGCCTGGCGGACCCGGACATCCTTGAAGGCCTCTACCCTGTTGGGATTCATCTGAAATGTGATGATCCGGCCGCCGGAGTGGGTCACCAGCTTTACCTTGTCATCGGATTGAATCCGTTTGAAATCCTGGGGAGGGACAGGAGAGATGAAGTCAACATCACCGGAAAGCAATGCTGCCACCCGGGTGGCATTTTCCTTTATCGGGGTGAGGATGAGTCTGGTCACGTTCCCCGGACTTTTTTTGTCCCAGTAGTCTTTGAACCGTTCCATTTCAAGAACCACGCCTTGCTCACGGCGGCTGACAACATAGGCGCCTGTACCGGACTCATTGTTCAGGGCAAAGGATTCCCCGATTTTTAAAATCGTGTCTTTGGGCAGCCCATTTTTATCTGTGCCGGTATAGAACTTCGAATCCATGGCAAAAAAATAGGTGGCCATGTTGAGAAGCAGTGCATAGGGGGTTTTGGTCTTAATATCCACGGTGAAGTCATTCACAATGACGCATTCGGCAAAGGGGTCCAGAAGGCCTTTGAAATCCACACTTTTTTTCATCCGGTCAAATGACCATGTCACATCTTTTGCTGAAAACATGTTGCCACTGTGAAATTTCACCCCTTTTCTAAGGTAAAACCGCATGGTTTTATCATCCATCCGCTCCCACCGTGTGGCGAGCCTGGGCTCGAAGGTCAGCTCCCGGGTCCAGCGTACAAGGGGGTCAAACACCCAATG
>PIVQ01001461.1 GCA_003354055.1 Desulfobacteraceae bacterium
TACCAATGACTGTTAAACAATCATATACAGGTGATAATGATAGAAAAACATACTTAAAACCAGATAATTACACAACATATGAAGAATTTCATAAACATATTGTTACGATTACAGAAGGTTTATAAAATTTTTAATTTATAATATTTATAATATTTATAATTATTATAATGGAAACAACTTTGAAAAACTTAAATAGAAAAAGAAAGTAGAAACTTGAAAATATTAGTATTTTCATCAATCGTAATAATTATATTTTATATATTTTTTAATTAAAATTGATTTCTATTTATTATATAATCATAAACTATTAACTTTTATCCAATTTCTAAACTCTTTAAAACTTTTAAATTTTATTCAATTTTTTGTTAAATTTTTTAAAAATAAGTATGTATTGTAATCACTGTTCAGTATTTACAAACAAAGAACATTTTGAAACAGAACAACATAAAAACAATTCAAATATATTAAATGATATATTATTAAACATAGTAGGAGGTGAAAAAGGATTAGTAAAAAAAGTATTAGGATACAAAAAAGATTTAGAATCAGAAACAATAACACGAACATTAAATAGATTTAGTTTCTTAGAAAGATTTTCAGCATTGAAAAGCATGAGTTTAACAAATACATTTGATAAACAAATAAAAATAGCATTTAGTCCAAGAGGTTATAATAAAAAACCATACGAATGTCATATTGAATTATCAGAACCAGTATCATTTAAACAATTAACAGAACATCAAAAAGATATATTAGAAACATTTGATTTAGCACTTGTAAAATTAATGGATAGGAGAACTATTAATAAAACAAATGAAACAATGGAACAATTATTAAAAGAACAAATAAAGAGATGGAACTTATTTCATTTAAATATAGAAAGTGAAAAATTACATTTTAAAGAATATGAAAATATTAATACAGTATCAAATTCAAGCCCAGTTCCTATTTTGAGATTAAACCAATAATTTAATTTTTTAAAAACAATAATATATAATGGACTTATTTTTTATTATATACTATACATGAAGTTATCAGTTTTACCAAAGGA
>PIVQ01001462.1 GCA_003354055.1 Desulfobacteraceae bacterium
TAGCGTACGAGAGTCAAGGATTCTTGCATTGATCATGACCAGAATCTTAAATGAAAAAAGTTTCGATTTGTATCGATATCCTTAAAATTTCTCACTGTGGACTATGTCTATTAGGCCTGTCCCCAAACCTGGAAATCAAAAATTAAGACTATTATTAAAAATCCGGGGGTTTAAAAACTGTAGCCAAGTATCGCATCTTTCGGTTGGTGGAGATTCCATCTATCAAACAGATAATCTCAAAAATTTAGGGATTGCTTACGGTTAAGACTAATTTTTTTTGCAAAAAAATCATTTGATAGCCCTGTGGTATCAATTGTAATCTTGAAAGATTCAATATA
The DNA here is from genome assembly GCA_003354055.1 of Desulfobacteraceae bacterium. The sequence continues at coordinate 339 of PIVQ01001462.1, forward strand.
CGTCATAACATACATAAAAAAGTTGATTTCATTACATTTTGTGAATTTTTAAATAGCATATTTCTCGTGCAAATTTGCCAATGGTATTGCCCTGTTGTAAACGTCTGAACAAATAGGATGCGATATCATTTATTCCACCCGGAGGATCAGGCAGGGGGTGGGGTGGGGGTTGAGGCGGCGTAAATGAGCGCAGCGTCAGGACAGAAAGATGCGGTCATTTTCGCTTCTTCGTAGGTCACGACGACCGGAGAAGATTTAGCCGACGCCCCCACCCCTCCCCCTGCCGGGTACTGGCCCGGCGGGTTAGGAATCGTTACAAAATAATTTAAACTAAATACCCTGAAGGGCAGAAGCTTGTTTTCAAAACCCCTTAAAAGATAGGGGATTTTGAAAACAAAAGTTTAAGTAATTTTGAAGCCGATCCTTATCACAGAATCAAATAGATATGGATGGGGAGACGGTAACAGGTGCCGGATTCAGGAACCGGTTTTCAAATCTTCGGGAATTTCACACACCGGGATGGGTTCCATTTTGTGCTGATTGGCACGGTTGAATCTCCGGTAGATCGTCAATATCTCTTTTTGCCGGTCTTCCAAGGTCGCTTCTCCCGGGCAGCCGTCTGCCTCATGGGCCATGGCCCATTCCAGCTCAGCGTAGGTGGCGCCGATCTGGCTTTCGTCGGTGCGGTCATCCTCCCAGAGTCCGTCTGTGGG
>PIVQ01000634.1 GCA_003354055.1 Desulfobacteraceae bacterium
ATCCAGAGTGAAAGAATTCGACGATTCGACAAGACTACAGGTCCTGCTGTTACTGGTGTGAAAGTGGCAGCGCTAGTTGATCCTGAATTATTAGTGGAGTTAACGGCTGTAGCTGTTATCCCAAGTGAACGTTTTATTCCGAAATAGTATTGCGTTGGCACTGAGCACCTGAGCTGCGATTATAAATATAGCTACCTTTAATAGAACAGCGAGCGAAGCGAGAAAAGGGAATGCCCCTCAATGCTTGGCTGGCCCAACTTTTTTTGTTCTTCTCGCTTTTCCAGCTCTTCTCGCGGCTTTAGATTCTCTAAAGCTAAGACTTTAGTTTGAAAAAAGCCATACAAAGGTGTATAGCTGTTTTAAGGAATCGTTACAAAATCACTTGATCTAAATTGTTTACAAAAACCCTTAAAAACTGCTTAAAGCGGCGGGTATTTTGAAAACAAAAGATCAAGTAATTTTGGAGCCGATCCTTAGGTATGAACCTGTTTTTTTGCTGATAAAAATATACCAACATTACACCAATCACTATGACAGACCAGAAACTGCTTCACAAAATTTTTTCTACCGTTGCCTGCACCCTGGAAGAACATGATGCAGTGGTCTCCCCAGAGGGTTCTGTTACCTATGGAGAACTGGAACAGGCGAGTAATAATCTGGCAGGGACCTTAACGGCCCTGCACGTTGCCCCCGGAAGCCAGGTACTGGTTTGCCTGCCTCCGGGCATTCCATTTATCACCGCGATATTAAGTATTCTTAAAGCAGGTGCAACCTATGTTCCTCTGGATGTTAACGATCCTGTTTCCCGTACCAGAGGCATGGTTGACAACCTTGACCCTGCCCTGATTATCACACTGGTTGCTGAAGCAGAACGTTTCGATACGGATCCTGCGACTCCGAAGATTCCGATCCTTTTTACGGACCAATTCAATGGAGTGGAAACGGGAGAGCCGCCTGAAGTATTGGCGGAGATTTCGCCCCGATCCCATGCCTATATCATCCATACCTCCGGTTCAACAGGTAAACCCAAGGGCATCGGCATATCCCATAGGGCCGTGCTGAATCTGCTGAACGCCTTTAACCGGATCAGGGCCATCGGTAAGACGGACAGGTGTTCCCTCTGGTCAAGCCTGATTTTTGATGTCTCCATTTACGAAATCTGGTCGGCGCTACTTTCCGGGGCAACTCTTTACATCCCTGAAGAGGAGCTCCGCTTTGATCCGGATAAATTTCTGGATTGGCTCTCTGCGGAAAAAATCACCAGTGCCTATATCCCGCCGTTCATGATTGAACCCATGGCAAACAGGGATTACGATCTGATTCTAAAACGCATGCTCACAGGGGTTGATCCAATTCCCGAGCCCCTGCTCTGTGAGATTAAGTCAAGAATCCCCGCACTCAGTCTTATAAACGGATATGGACCGTCAGAGGCAACGGTTTGCGCCACCCTGTATACAGTACCCGATACCCCATCACGGCAAGGCAAAGCCCCTATAGGCCGTGCCATAGAAAATCTTGACATTATCCTGGCAGATGAGGCGGGCCAGCCGGTTCCCCCCGGTGAAAAAGGAGAGATCCTTATCTCAGGTATCCAGATTTCCGACGGATATGTAAATGCCCCGAAACGGAATGCGGAGGCCTTTATTGAACAAAACGGAACATGGCTGTATAAAACCGGGGATACGGCCTATGCTGAGGATGACGGCAACCTTGTGTTCATCGAGCGAAAAGATTTCCAGATCAAACACAGGGGCGTCAGAATCGAGCCCGGAGAAATCGAGAGCCATTTAAGAGCCTTTCCCGGTATTACCCAGGCTGCTGTGGTGCTTAAAACAGGGGGCAACGGGGGCAAGCTACTTATCGCTTATATCAATGCCCGGGTAAGCACCAGGGACTTGCTGAATTTCCTTAAGAACAGGGTGCCTCGAAGTATGCTGCCTGCGGCAATTATACCTCTGGACGGCCTGCCCCAGACGCCCCAAGGAAAAATTGACCGAAAGGCATTGACAGCCCGGATGGATAGTGGAGGCCAGGATAACGCTGATCAAAATCTCAGGTCAGATACCGCAGCAGCCGGGATAAAATGGGAAAGCCCCATGGAGGCAACCATTGCCCGCATCTGGGAAACCGTTCTGGCCTGCGAACCGGTCTTACGAGAAGACAACTTCCTTCTGCTGGGCGGAGATTCCATCACCGGAGTAAGGATTATCTCCCGAATAAAAGAAAGTTTTCACAAGGATATCCATCTCAACGCCCTGTTTGAACATCCGGACTTTAAACATTTTTCAGAACATGTGGCCCAGGCACAGGACATCCCTGCGCAGGAAAGGCAACTCAGCGGTTTAGAACCGGAAAAAATGGGCAAGACCGCGCCCCTCCCACTGCTGCCGGACCAGAAGTTCATCTGGGTATTTGAGCAGGTGAATTCCGGGACATCTGTTTATCACATCCCCTTAGTCTACGAAATCCGTGGACATATTGATATGAAGCGGTTTGCGCAGGCGGTCGAGGTGGTACAAAAAGAGAACCCCGCTTTATCAACCTGTTTTTTCCTTGACGAAAACCACCCCTACCAGAAACCCGGGGATGTGGATGTTTTTTTTGAGGTCCACGCCGGGCAGGATATAGGGATACCCTCCCCTGTTGACAGTGCCGGACCAGAGGTGCAAGGATGGCTGGATACCCGGATTGCCATGCCCTTTGACCTTGAAAACGGCCCGATTTTCAGGACATCCGCCCTCAGGCTTGGTTCAGATCATTTCCTAGTCTGCTTTGTCTTCCACCATCTGGTCTTTGACGGATGGTCTGCGGCCCTTTTTACCCGATCTGTCGGCAAGGTTTATGAAGGACTGACAAAGGCTAAAGTCTTTCCCCAAACTGATAAAACCCCAGCCTATCATAATTTTATCACACAGCGGCGTTCACGATCGAAACAGGCCTGGAACAGATCCAGTTCGTTTTATAAGACCTATCTGTCAGATATGCCCCAGTACAAATCTGCAAAATCCCTGAACTTTGAGGCCTCGGTTGTCCCGGTTGACATCCCCCTCAAACAAGAGGTTCTTGAACTGGCAAAACAGCTTCAAACAAGCCCGTTTACCATCCTGCTGACCTTTTTTCAGATCCTGTTGTTTTCAAAGAATCACAGAACCGACCAGGTCACCGGTATTGCCTATGCAAACCGGGAAGACGTTGCGGCAGAAGAGACAATCGGTTTTTTCATGAATACCCTGGTAGTCAGAAATTCTATTCTGGCCGATTTGACGTTCAAGGAGACCTTTGCCCGGGTCAAACAGACCCTGGTAAATCTATTCGGTCACGCCCAGACACCGTTCCGGGACATCAATCGGTTATCCCGTGAAGCATCCGGGCAAGCCAGCGGGCAATCGGATCTGTTTACCTCTCTCTTCCTGATGCAGACCATGGATTTTCCATTTCTTAAAATTTCCGGTACACAATCCCGGTTTCTGGATCATAAACCCAAAACAACCAACGTAGACCTGACCCTGGAACTGTATGAGACAGATACTGGGTTTTCCGGCTGTTTCAAGTACCGCACCCATCTGTTTGCCCGGGATACCATGGTTGACATGACGGATCAGTTCACCAAAGTGATCCGCCATGGGCTTAGCTCACCTGATGCCACGCTTAATACAATTGACGGGATGCAGTGTTTCCCTGTTTCCCCCATGCAACACGGAATGCTCATGGAGACCCTGAGGGCACCCCAGGGGGCTGGATGTTATGTAGAGCAGATCATTTTCGAAATGAAACAACCCATTGACATCCAACGCTTTAGCATGGCATGGGAAAAAATCATCCATCATCATGAGATGTTGCGGCTGGGGTTCAACTGGAAGGGACTGGACCATCCAGAACAATATATTACTAAATCCCCTTCTTTTAAACTGGAATTCAATGACTGGAGCAATTTAAACGCCTCTGAACAGAACGAATTCTTAGAGATGTTCCTGAAGGCGGATCGACGGCTCGGGTTCACCCTGCACACCCCGCCGGCCTTCAGGGTGGCCCTGTTTAAAAAAACAGCCAATAGGTTTGCCTGTATCTGGAGCTTTCATCATTGTATCGGGGACGGCCGGTCAATGACCTATATCCTAAGGGATCTTTTTCTATCCTACCAGGACCCTGAGGTACGCCTCAATACAGTTGGATCGTTCAGGCGGTATATTTCATGGCTGAACCACCACCCCCGGCATCTGTCAGAAAAATTCTGGGCCGGATACCTGAAAGGATTTAACGAACCCCTGGTTTTCCCCTTCCG
>PIVQ01001463.1 GCA_003354055.1 Desulfobacteraceae bacterium
ACAGGTGAAAATTCCTGCCTGGGCTGCCATGAGGACAAAGCCAAGTTTTGTGACAGCTGCCATAACTATGCATCCGTAACTCCCTATTGCTGGGAATGTCACACTAACCCCAAGGAGATCGAATGATGAAGAGCAGAAGAAGCTTTCTTAAAGTAGCAGGTATTGCTGCCATCGGATTGGGTGCTGCTCCGGCAATGAACTTTGCCGCATCTGATTCTCACAGTCCGGTGAAAGCCAAAAATGAAGATGTGCTTTCTGCCCACCGCTGGGGCATGGTGATCGATACCAATAAGTTGAACGAAGAAGTGGTTGAAGCAGTCATGGAAGCCTGTCACAGTGCCCATAATGTACCTGACTTTAACCATGAGGTGGATGAGGAAAAATTCCCCAACACCCGCCCGGTTAACCACAAACAGGCAATTAAATGGATCTGGGATGAACATTTCGCGTATGCATTCCCGGACAAGGAAGATGAATTCCTGGCTGACAAATTCCAGCATATGGGCTTCCTGGTCACCTGTAACCATTGCAAAAATGCACCCTGTGTCCAGGCCTGTCCTACCCAGGCAACCTTTAAACGGGAAGACGGGATTGTCCTCATGGACTATCACCGCTGCATCGGCTGCAGGTTTTGCATGGCCGCCTGCCCCTTTGGTGCCAGAAGTTTCAACTTCAGGGATCCCCGGCCCTTTGTCGCAGAAACCCACGCGGATTTCCCCACCCGGACCAAGGGTGTGGTTGAAAAGTGCAATCTGTGTGCAGAACGCCTGGCCAAAGGGGAACTTCCCCATTGTGTAGAGGCCTCTGAAGGCGCGATTACAGTGGGAGATCTTGAAGATGCCGAATCAGACGTTCGGGCACTTTTAGGTGAACAGTATTCAATCCGACGTAAACAGTCTCTGGGCACCGAGCCCTCTGTTTACTATATCGTTTAAGAGAGGCGAGTATGCTTGAGATAGCTATTAAAGGAAGTAAAAATTATTGGTTATGGATAGTCCTTCTGCTCGCTGTGATAGGAGCCGGGACCTTGGCCTATATCGACCAGTTCAC
>PIVQ01000635.1 GCA_003354055.1 Desulfobacteraceae bacterium
CTGCTCAACCAGATCAACCAGGAAAAATCCATCCATGTGGTCACTCTGGAGGATCCGGTGGAGTTTGTTCATCCCCATAAACAGGCCACCTTTAATCAGAGGGAACTGGGCAATGATTTTGATACCTTTCCCACTGGGTTACGTGCGGCGTTGCGCCAGGCACCCAAAGTCGTTCTGGTGGGGGAGATGCGGGACAGGGAAACCATGGAGATCGGCCTGTCTGCCGCTGAAACAGGCCATTTAGTGGTCTCCACTCTTCATACCGTGGATGCCGGCCAGACCATCAACCGGATCCTGGGTATGTTCGATCAGGAAGAGCAACCCCAGGTCCGTCACCGCCTGGCAGACACCATCCGCTATATTGTCTGCCAGCGGCTTCTGCCCAGAAACGGCGGTGGCAGGATCGCCGCCCTTGAAATCCTGGGGATGAATCTGAGGGTCAAGGATATTGTTCTCAACGGTGAATCCGAAGGCAAGACCATCAATGAGGTCATCGCAAATGCCAAGGCCTTCGGGATGCAGACCTTTGACCAGCATATACTTGAGATGTTCAAGGAGGATCTGATCACCGAGGAGACGGCCTTTGCCTATTGTTCCCATCGTAATGTCCTGGCCCAGGGCATGGATGTGCTCAAACGGGAAAAAGGTCAGAAAACCACCGCCATCGAAGGTCTGACCATAGACTGGAAAGACGATGAATCGGAAGAAGATGATGACGCCACAGAAAATGAGGAAAACAAATGATTAGTCAATGTCCCCATTGCAGTAATCCCTTAAGGTTTTCAGACGCCCACAGGGAAAAATTGACCAAGGCCCTTGAGAATCTTTCCCCGGGTAGGACTTTAAAATTCGGTTGTCCCAAGTGCAAAAAACCAATAGAACTGGATAAAACCGGTGCCTCTCTGGCAAAGCCTGTACCCGGCAAAGCCCCGGATTCTGAACCGTCACCTGCAAAAAACATTGTTCCGCCCAAAGCCCCGGATATTTCCTGGCTCACCGAAGGGGAGACCGAAGAGGTAGATGTTTTGGATGATGTGCCCACAGCCATGGTTCTGGTGGATGACTTGGGGCTGCGGGAGAAAATGGTCCGGAGTCTTGAGGACAATCAATATCAAATCGTTATCCCCGAAGATATTGACGGGGCAATTGACAGCATGCGGTTTAAAACCTACGCTGTGGTTGTCTTTTTAAGTACCTATGGGGGGGACACCCTTGAAACCCAAGATTTTCATAAGTTCATGATGCAGATGAGCATGAAAAAAAGACGGAATATTTTTTATATTCTCATTGGTCCTGAATTTAACACCCTTTTTGATCTCCAGGCCCTGACCCATAGTGCCAACCTGGTGGTAAACAATGAACAGATTGATCACGTATCCACCCTGATCAAAAAGGGAATAAAGGATTATGAGGCCCTGTTTGCCCCGTATCTGGCCACCTTAAAGCAGCATGGAAAAAATTAGGGTGCTTGAACGAAAACTCACCCATCTGCCGCGTTGCTGCAAAAGTCTGAAAGCCTCATGTACAATAGTACACTCCGGTTTCAGACTTTCTTGCGCCTTGCATATGGGCAAGTTTGTTAGCAGAGCTACTCGATGAGCCATCCAAGCACGGGGTTTCGATCAGCCACTATGTAATCAGGCAAAGGAAATAGCCATGACTCAAAATTTAACGAACCGGACCCGCTATGCTGCCATCTTCAGAATTATTTTTCTGGCAGGGCTTCTGATACTTTCACAGGTACCGGCATTCGCATCGGAACCCGGTGCCCTGGTGTCCGGAAAGCTGGTCAACGGATTCCGTATTCTTGATCAATTGTCAACCGCATCTGAGTTTTCAGTTTTCCGGGGCGATTATATCAAATTTGATATTGGCGAATTGACATCGGCTGTGCTGTCGGTCCCTGCTCTGGATATAGAAAAGACGTTGACAAAAGATCTGTCCCAGACCCCGTATTTTAAAATGAAAGAGACAGGGGTGTTTGATTTTTTTATCGGAGACAAGGCCTTCACCCTTACCGTTATTGAGTATAAAGGAGCCCACTACCAGGCAGTATCTGCAAAAGAGGCCAGGCAAATTATCCATTCCTTTAATCCACTGGTGCTGGATGTAAGAACCCCGGGGGAATATGCAGGGGGGCATCTGGAAGATTCAACTCTCATCCCTGTCCAGCAACTCCAGGCACGCGCGGGAGAATTGGCAGCGTACAAGGATGAGCCCATCCTGGTTTACTGCGCCAGCGGTAATCGAAGTACCGTGGCCTCAAAAATTCTTATTGACCAGGGGTTTACCCGTATTTTCAACCTTCAAAAGGGGATAAAGGACTGGTATAAAAAGAAAAATCCCATTGTAAAATAAACCACTGGGATAACAATCAGGATCGGCCCCTGAATCGGGCTATGTCCATGTCCAGTCGTTTGATGATTTTCTGGATGGATGCCCGTTCCAGTCCGCTTAACCGTGAGGTCTCGGAAATATTACCACGGGTTTCCTGAAAAAGGCGGGTCAGATACTCCCTTGAAAATATATCCAACGCCTCTTTTTTAGCCTCTTTATACAGGGTAGGGGCTGTGGCGTGGGGTGCCGCAGGTTTTCCGTCCACCATACGAATCAGCCCCATATCAATGGTCTGGCCGTTTGAAAAAACCGTCAGCTTTCGTACGTAGTTGAGCAGTTCCCTGACATTACCCGGCCAGGACTGCCGGGCCAGCCAGACCATGGCAGAGGGATCTATTTCCATGGGCGCCAGAGTCATTTCCTTACAGGTCCGGTTCATGAATTCTCGAACCAGAACGGGGATATCTTCGTGCCGTTCCCGCAGGGGCGGTACAATAATGGACAATACATTGAGGCGATAATAAAGGTCCTGCCGGAAATGGCCGTCCTGAATCCTGTCTTCCAGATTTTGATTTGTCAGGGCAATGATTCTGACATCCGTTGTTTTCGGTGATGAGGATCCCACAGGCTTGATCTCTTTGTCCTGAAGGAATTTCAAAAGCTTGGCCTGAATGGGCATTGAAATATCCCCGATTTCATCCAGGATCAGGGTGCCTTTGTCTGCCGCCAGGAAGAAACCTTCTCTGTTTCTTTCCGCACCGGTAAATGCCCCTTTAACATGGCCGAATAATTCGCTTTCAAGCAGCTGTTCGGGAATTGCAGGGCAGTTCAGGGCATGACAGGTGGTGTTTGAACGGTTGGAAAGTCTGTGGATTTCCCTTGCGATGAACTCTTTGCCCACGCCGGATTCTCCGGTGACCAGGACGGTGTAATCCGTGACAGCCATGGCCGTTATTTTTTCTTGAAGAAGTTTCATGGCCCGGCTCTGCCAATGGGATGACGTATCGGATGCCATGGAAGAAACAATAGCTTTGAGCCGCTTGTTTTCCCGGGCCAGGTCATAATGGGCAATTGCTTTTTCCACGGTATGATACAGGGTCCCACGTTCAACCGGTTTGGTGATAAAATCCCAGGCCCCGGATTTGAGGGCCTGAACCGCAGATTCGACAGTGGCATAGCCCGTGATCATTACGGCACACAGGCGGGGATTTATATCCAGAGCTTTTTCCAGCAACTCATGACCGGTCATCCCCGGCATGCGAAGGTCTGATAAAAGCACCCCGATCTCTTTAGCTGCCATAATTTCCAGAGCCGATTCCGGGCTTGTTTTTCCTATGATATCAACGATAGGAAATTTTTTTTGGAGTTGGCGGATGATACCTGATAAAAAATCTGCGTCATCATCAACAACCAGTATGGAGTATTCCTTTAAAGTCATATGCGTATCCTTGTCGAGTCCGTTAAACCTGTTCACTAGGATGAGGCCGTTACTGGAAAAAATATATTGAACCGGGTTGTGGGCCTGTTGTCAACCGTGATCCGGCCGCCCAGTTCCGTCATAAAGCCGTAGACAATGGAAAGACCTAAACCCGTCCCCTTGCCGACCTCTTTTGTACTGAAAAAAGGGTCAAAGATCTGGGCCAGGATGTCATCGGCAATTCCGGGTCCGTTATCTTCAATGGTCAGGCAGATTTCGCAGGTTGCAGTCATTCGGGTGGACAGTGTGATTTGATCCCCTTCTTCTGCAAGTGCATCCATGGCATTGAGCCAGAGGTTGGTCAGGATCTGTTCCATGGTGGCGGCATCACAGCTGATCTGGGGCAGCCCTAAGGCTAATTCCGTTGAAATCTTTATCCCGCGGGTTGTGGCCTGGGCCTTGAATACCTCAAGTTCGGAATCAATTACCCGGTTGATGTCACAGGTTCCTGTAAGATCTTTTTTAGG
>PIVQ01000636.1 GCA_003354055.1 Desulfobacteraceae bacterium
AACCAAAGCCATATCGCTTTCAGTAATTTTTCCAGATATACGTATGGCAACAGCATTTTCGATTCCAATTTCAATCATTTCCAACATGCCTATCTCCTTTCTCTTGATTTAAATTTATCTACTTGGCCTTTGGAAGGGGGATATTTAAAAGTCACTCTATCGGCGTGATGATGAATTGTCAAAGTGATTCACAAAAATTTTTTCAAACCCCTAATTTCACGAAAAAGTAGCTTAACCCCGTGTCCAATTCTACTCCGGAATCGAGTTGAGAAGAATCAGACTCTCAAATGCCGCCGGTCGGCCATTTGAAAAATGACCGAACCATTTATCATAAATCTTAATAATTTGCTTTGATTTGTTGAGACGGGTGATTACCCGGTCTGCAATAAGACGAAAATCAGCATCATTTCTTCTAACAGCAAGGGCAAAGGGTTCATAGGAAAAAGAGTTTGGTGCAATCGAAAAAATGGAAGGGGCCTCACTGTCCAAAGCAAGGCCGATGAGAACGACTTGATCAGCGGCCAGGGCATCAATTTTTTCTTTAGCCAGGGCATCAATCCCTTCAGCGGTCGAATTTATCATTACAATATCAGCCGTTATCTTTGTGTCACTAAACAGCGATTTTACCTCGTCTACCGTTGTCGTCCCTTTTAAAACACCAATTTTTTTTCCGGTAAAATTCCCACCTAAAATGTCGTTGGTTTTCAGAGACATAAATGATGCTCCCGTTACAAAAATAAGTTCTGTAAAGTCTACCTGTTCCATCCGAAAAATCGTTTTAGTGGTTGCACCGCACAATATATCAATTTTATTATCAGCCAATGCTTTAAACCGCTCCTCAGCATTAACAGGGATGTATTCAACCCCGATATCACGGTCAAGCTTCTGCCCGACCTCAGTTACAATATTTGAACAAATATCAATAGAATACCCGGCTGGTTTACCGTCTTTGCCCAAGAAAGATAAGGGTGGATGGGATTTTCGATATCCAATTTTAATTTTCCCGGACGTTTGAATCTGTTCAAGTGTTCCTGTTAATTCCTCGGCAGACAAAGGGGCAATTACAAATACAACACAGAACAAAGCTGTCAATAAACTTTTCATGCAAATCTTCTCCTTGGTGAAGTTTCATGGATCATCCGCAATTATATTTGGTATTTAAAAATTGAACCAAATACCTAACAATATTTTTTATCATAGTAAAGTGAGAACTCTTTTTATCTCTTTAAAAGACCGGCTTAACGAAGCTGTAATCAAATTTAAAATTTTTTGAGGGATACTCTAAAACAAGTCATCATCCAGGTCCAATTCAGGGTAGAGTTCCCGTGCGCATTCCTTGCAGATGCTATGACTGAAGACTGCATCGGAGTGGGTTTCCAGATAGTTTTCAATTCGGTTCCAGTATCCTTTGTCATCCCGAATTTTCTTACAGTTGGAGCAGATGGGTAGTATCCCCCTGAGTGTCTTAATTTCCTCCAGAGCCTGCTTCAGGTCTCTGATAACCTGATCCCGCTCCTGCTCAACCTTTTTCTTTTCCGTAATATTGATGGCCACCCAGATAACGTGGCCCATGGTTTCCTTAGGCAGGACTATGGGATAGACCCTACCGTGGTACCATTGAGGGCCTTGGGGCCCGTCCATGGGATTGAATTTCATTTCGGAGGAGGTCAGGCAGTACTCAATGGTCTTAAGTTTTTTTTCTTTTATTGCGACCTTGACCACTGAAAGGAACCGGTCTGCCTCTGCTTTGGATACAATATCGTGAAGGGTATAGGTCTTCAGATATTCCGGTGTATCGTAAAGCTGACGTTCCAATCCCCCTGCGATTTCAACATATGTCCCGTTTTCATCCAGAAGAAATATGGGATCTGGGAAGGTTTTCAGAATATGTTTCAGCAGTACAGATGCCTGGTTCGGTTCCATAACAGAGCCTCTTTTATGTTTTTTTGCCATTGCAATAGGTGACGATCCGGATTCGTGTACTTCTGTACTATTACAGATCATGTCCGTCAACTCTAATTCTCTTTCCAAAATTATAGGACAAATCATACTATCTGATGGAAACTGGAATGTGTTGTGTTGACCATTCAAAATCGGAGCTAAAATTTTCCAGGCTACAATAAATATTTTCAACTGATTCCGGCGCAAATTCTTTTTCAAACAAATGCAAGTATTTGTAACTTTGGAGTCAGTCTGATATATATCGTATACTTTTATATTGAGAATCAATTCAGGCAAAGAAAATGAAACAACTAATATATAGAACCCTACAGACCTGCGGACTGTTCTTTTTTTGTTTGCCAATATTGGCCTTTGCAGCGGATCTTGAAGTCATTTATCCCGACAGGGAGGGGATTGAAGAAAAGAATACCTATCCTTATTCAGTTCTTGAACTGGCGCTGAACAAAAGTAAAACGCCCTATAAATTAATCTCGCGTCCATTGGCGATGACAGATGCAAGGGTGAGGGTCGAGCTTGCATCACGCAGGCTAAGCGTAGCCTGGTTCGGGACATCTAAAAAATTTGAAGAAGAGTTTCTCCCTGTCCGGTTTCCAATTACAAAAGGGCTTCTTGGCCATCGCCTATTTGTCGTCCACAAAGAGAATCAAAACGTATTCACTAAGGTTAAATCCATTAAGGGGCTTCTTAAACTCACGGCAGGTCAGGGAATTGGCTGGGCTGACATAGAAATTTTAAGAAATGCAAAATTGACGGTCAAAACAGAAACCCTATCGTCATTATTCCAGATGCTGGACAGAAAAATCGGGATCAGCTACTTACCCCTTGGCGCCAATGAGATCTATAATTTTGTTGAGAAAAGAAAACAGAATATGCCCAATTTAACCGTGGAAAGGGAATTGGCTATGATTTATCCCTTTGATTTTTTCTTCTTTGTGAATAAGACGGATACAAAACTGCACGGCACAATATACGAAGGGCTTTTAAGAGCATATCAGGATGGCTCTTTTACCCAACTATTTGAATCACATCCTGATCATCTTAAATTCTTTAAAAAAGCTAAACTTAAAAGCCGGCGAAAGATTTATATAGACAATCCCTTTATGACCAAAGAGACATCTAAAGCATTAAAAACATTTTCCTATACAGCAGAATAATCAAGTGATCCGCCCCTGAAAAACTGGAACCAGAGTTAAACCACTTTTCATGTCATGTAGATGTGTCTTTGGATCTTTCAAGGATCATTATCCTTATGCAAACCACTATAATGTGTTCAGAGTATCAATGATATCAATTGAAATCTTAATGGACTAGTTGACAAAGAAGTATATCCCGGCGTGGCTCTGGGTCAGGATTTCTCTGCTACACTATCCCTGATCAGCGAAGAGGCCAATGTGGTTATCTTAAAATCCGATGAGAATAAAGTTGTCTGGCAGTTTTCATTAAGTATACTGATTATGTAAAAAGGCAAGAAGATGTTAACGGGCGAACCACGGAGGTGCAGGCATGTGGTGGGGAGGGGCGCAATGGCGTGAGAACTGTTGGTGTCATGGACTGAAAAACAATAGTTCTCCCGCTTCGGAACCGGTCAAGGACGACCGGTGGAGATTTAATGGAGTCCCCTTGCCATCACATGCCTCCTGCCTGTCTGCAAACCAACCTTATCACCCACACTGTTTGAAAATCAGATCTAATAACCGATTTGTCCCCGCGACCCGCCCCCCAGCCGAGACACCTTTAAAACCAGTGTTTGTGAGCCTGCTTCATGGGCTGTATGAAAATCATTCATATCCGTGCATGAAAACAATGCGTTGTACAAAATCCTTATGGCTCTGGTAGTTTGGGTCAGGGTTAATAAGAGAAACAACATCATAAGGAGCCATGAATGGGACTTGAATTTAACAATGAGACCTGTTCCGGGTGCAAAGCCTGCGAACTTGTCTGTTCATTACAGAATCTTAAGAAGATTAATCCTTCTAAAGCCCTCTTAAATGTGTATGGCAAATTCCCTGTGCCCGGGAAATACTATGTGGATATCTGCGACCAGTGCGGGGAATGCGCTAAGGCATGTCCTCAGGATGCCATCCGGCTTAAGGGTACGGCCTATCGTATTGACCGGAAGAAATGCGACAACTGCCTTGAATGCGTTGACGCCTGCCCGGTTCATGTGATCAAGGTGGATGATGACGGAACCCCTTATAAATGCATCAATTGCAAGCAGTGCGCCGAGGTTTGCCCCAGAGATGCACTGACCTTTTCATAGAGCGGAGGTAAGATTATGCTGTACGGATACGCAGGCCATACCCTGAGAATAGATTTAA
>PIVQ01001464.1 GCA_003354055.1 Desulfobacteraceae bacterium
ATTTATGGAGGTATTTTAAATGCCATCTTTTGTTATTGCAGAAAAATGTGACGGCTGCAAAGGCGGGGATAAAACAGCATGTATGTACATCTGTCCCAATGACCTGATGGTTCTGGATCCTAATGAAATGAAAGCATACAACCAGGAACCGGATCAGTGCTGGGAATGCTATTCATGTGTAAAAATTTGTCCTTCCCAGGCAATTGAAGTTAGAGGATACTCTGACTTTGTACCCATGGGAGCTTCTGTTGTACCCATGATGGGTACAGAGGACATCATGTGGACCTGTAAGTTTAGAAACGGAACTGTAAAACGCTTTAAGTTCCCCATCAGAACAACTCCCGAAGGTGAAGCCAATGCCTATGAAGATGTAAAAGGCAAAGACCTTAACTCTGGTCTTCTTTGCACCCAGGAAATAGACGGTTATGTACTTGTAGCTCCGACTGAGGTTGCATAACTAACTGTTAATTTTGATACTTATATAATTTTTGGAGGTATATAATGGCATTACCTAACAAACCTATTGGAGAACTCAGAGCTACAAGAGATCCTGAGGTTGAGAAAAGAGACGTTGATGTTCTGATCATTGGTGGCGGTATGGCTGCTTGCGGAACAGCATTTGAAATTAAAAAATGGGCATCTGATGACACAAAAATTCTTCTTTGTGACAAAGCTTCCCTTGAGCGGTCTGGTGCAGTGGCCCAGGGTCTTTCCGCAATCAATACCTATATCGGCGACAACAAAGTAGAAGATTATGTCCGCATGGTCAGAAATGACCTTATGGGTATTGTTCGTGAAGACCTTATCTTCGACCTTGGTCGTCATGTTGATGATTCCGTACATCTTTTCGAAGAATGGGGACTTCCCATTTGGAAAAAAACCGATGATGGAAAAAACCTTGACGGCAAAAAAGGCCTGAAAGCCGGTTCCCTTAAAGGCGGCGCCACTCCAGTTCGTACTGGTAAATGGCAGATCATGATCAACGGCGAATCTTACAAAAGAATCGTTGCTGAAGCCGGTAAAAAAGCCCTTGGCGAAGAAAACATCAT
>PIVQ01000637.1 GCA_003354055.1 Desulfobacteraceae bacterium
ACAAAAAACACATGCCTGGGAATTTTGTGAAATGATATCCGGTCTTTGCAAAATTGTCTGATATCATCTTCAGTGCACGACCCTTCGGGTTTTAATTGAATAAATGCCGCAACTTTCTCACCATACTTTTGACTTGCCACCCCGACCACCTGAACGTCTTTTACTTCTGGGTGGGTATAAATAAACTCTTCAATTTCTCTTGGATAAATATTCTCGCCACCCCTGATAATCATATCTTTTATTCTTCCGGTGATTCTGCAATAACCGTTCTCATCCATGACGGCAAGGTCACCGGTGTGAAGCCAATTGTCACAGTCGATCGCCTTTTGAGTTTCTGCCGCCATTTTATAATACCCTTTCATAACATGGTATCCTCTGGAATAAAGCTCACCTTGTTCCCCCGGAGGCAATTCTTTCAAAGAAACGGGGTCCACAATCTTAACCTCTACATTGGGCAGTGCTCTTCCCACAGTTTCCACCCTCAATTCAAGTGAATCCCCGGCTCTTGTTTGGGTAATCCCCGGGGAAGCTTCTGTTTGTCCATATACAATCGTCATTTCATGAGCGCCCATATCACTGACAACCCGTTTCATAACCTCAATAGGGCATGGCGATCCTGCCATAACCCCGGTGCGAAGACTTGACGTGTCATATTCTTTTTTGTCCATCTCTTCTAATTCTGCAATGAACATTGTGGGAACACCTAAGATGCCGGTGCAGGCTGAGGCCTGAATGGTTTCAAGAACCTGGACTGGATCAAAAGAAATCACAGGGGCCATTGTGGATGCCGATACCATGCAGCACAAAGTACCGATAACACATCCAAAACAATGGAAAAAGGGGACAGGGATACACAAGGCATCATCTGAAGTCAGCTTCATACACCTGGCAAGACTCAATGCGTTGCCGATCAGGTTTGAGTGAGTCAGCATCACCCCTTTGGGAAATCCTGTGGTCCCGGAGGTATACTGCATGTTGATCACATCGTCAGGGTCAAGGCTGTTCAATCTTTCCTGCACCTGATCCCGGGAAACGGTTTTCCCCATTTGAAGGATGTCATCCCAATTGTACATGCCGGGCACTTTTTCTTTACCAAGATAAATGATATTTTTTAAAAACGGTAATTTTTTATTTTTAAGCTTCCCGGGTTCACTTTCTTTAAGCCCGGGACAGACTTTGTTGATAATATTAAGATATTCGTCCGGCTCCCTGACACCTCCTGTCAGTATGAGTGTCGTGGTATCAGATTGTTCAAGAAGATATTCAAGCTCGGCACTTCTATACGCGGTATTCACTGTTACCAGCACAGCACCCACCCTTGCACTGCCATATTGTGTATAAACCCATTCAGGAACATTATTGGCCCAGATGGCAATTTTCTCTCCCTTTTCAATACCCAATGCCATCAAGGCTTTTGCCACATCATCACAGACCTCTCTGAATTCAAAAAAATCCAATTTAAGATCTAATGCAGTGTATTCCAATGCACTGTGGTCTTCAAATTGATCTGCCAGAATATCCAAAAGGTTGCCAATCGTTGTTTTTCCCACATGAATTTCAGATGTTGGCATTTTGTTCTCCTTCTATGAATAGCGTCTAAAATGCATACAGGAAACGCAAACCAACTAAGTCTTGTTTTGAACCGGCTTCCACTTCAACATCCCGGTAATATTTAAGAATGAGTTGATGCTGTGGAGTCAGCCACCATGAAAACGCCGCCCCCAGACGGTGGTTGTCCAGCTCATCTCCCTGGTCCGAGCCATTAATTGATGTTTCACCTTCTCTGTGATGAAACCAGCTTAAAGAGGTATTAAACGTATCTGTCCATTTATAGGTCAGGTGTGATTCGAGTGTAAACTCGGGGTCCTGCGCTTTTGTTGAATTTCCAATAAATTCATCATTATCTTCAAAAAACTGGACGGCTGCAGTCAGGTCTATATGCCATTTGTCAAACCCTTTGGAAAAGCCTATTTCCGGCTTAACAGACCATCGGTTCGAACCAATATTCAATGCGCGGTCCTCGTCATAATCCCCGGTGGGAATAAAGATGAATGGTGTGAATCCAAGCCAGGTTTTGCTTTCCTGATCGTCTATGAGCCAGAAGGTAGATGTTATGATCAAATCTCCAAGCCCTGTTGCAGAAGTCTCTTCATTTCCGAATGCCGCACCATCGATCGTTGCATCGGCAAAAGGGAGTAGAAATTGCGGATCAATAGTGAAATTACCCAACTTCATGTAATGGACACCCCTAATAATCCCAACATTCTGTTGCAGGTTGGCATCAGAGGAGGTTTTTGTCCCACTGTTGTAGCTTTCATTGGCAGAGATATGGCTGTAATAAAAAATCGCCAGGCTTGTTCCCGGTGGAGCGGCCACGTAATCCATGGCATCGTTGTCTGCAGACGCTAATCCCGACATCATAACTGAAACGGTGAACAGAATTGAAACATATAACATCATATTTTTAAGATTCTTTTTCATCATCTTCTCCACTTGTTATTTTTTGAATATGCTCGGTCGTAAGACTTGTCTTTGCGTTGAGGTTAAGCGGCGTATCAAAAACAAACCACCCAGGTAATTGGCGTGGCATTATCAAGGACAGCTATCCTCATAGGAAGTTCACTTTTGTATAGGCGATTTTAATTTGATGCCACGCCTTAAGTGACATTGAACAGGATCAGTTTTTTATATACAAAAAACTGATCCTGTTCAAAGATTATGGTTTTTACATCATGCTCATGTAAGTGTCGAATGAATCTTCTATGGTCCAATCCCTGGCACTTCCTTCGTTACAAAGGTCATTAACAGAGTTTTTTGCCATGTGCCGGCATTCTTCTTCAGTAAGATTATATGTGCTCAGTTTGCAGACTTCATCCGTAATCCCGACAACATTACGCAGATACTCTATTTTCTCCACACCTGCTTCTGCTGCCTGGAAACGATCCATACCCCTGGTATCAACATCAAAGGCGTTTCTGGCCAGCTCGGCATATCCGTCGGGTGCCGCCACATAGTTTCGTTTCACAACAGGTACCATGGTTACGGCATTGGCAAGGCCATGATGCATATTATTCATGGCGGAAATCTGATGGGCCAATCCATGTATCATGCCAAGTCCGCCTCCCATAGCATAAGTCATGGCACCTAAATACTGTGCCCACGCCATTGCTTCACAGGCTTTGTCATTGAGGCGGTTATAACTGAATTCCGCCAGATTTTCCCAGCACAATTTTGCTCCGCGCATACCACAGGCTTTGGCCAATTGGTTGCCTAAACGGGAAACAAACCCACCCATTGAATGAACGAAACAGTCAATACCGGACTGGGCAGCAATATGTTGAGGCATGGTCCGAAGCAAGGCCGGATCCAGGATTCCAATTGTTGGAATCATATTGGCGGCAACAAGAACGTATTTCCAATGATTTTCCCAATCGGTTACGACTGCAAACCCGGTCATTTCAGCACCGGTTCCGGTTGTGGTATTTACTGCGACCTGGGCATAAAGACATGGCTTGATAGTTGGTAAAACCTCCATAAAGCTCGGATCCAGGACAGCCGCTTTTTGTTTCATATCGCTTACATCAGGATTGGCCAGCATCATCCGGATCATTTTAGTCGTATCATGGGAAGAGCCGCCACCTACGCTTAGAAAGCCATCAGCACCAGAATCATTAAATGCCTTAACCCCATTCCATACATCTTCTTCTCTTGGATTCGTCTGGCCCACTTTAAAAATGGTTGTTTTCACCCCGGCATGGGTACAGATAGACTGAACCTCATTAATAATACCTGTACCCTTTAGGCCTGTGGTTACAAGCAAAGCATGTTTAATCCCGGCCTGTACACATTGATCACCCGTCATTTTCACGGCCCCCCAGCCAACGGCCTCGCTTCCATTGAAACCACCAATTATGTGCATTGGAAACTGCCTGATTTCTTCATGATACGTTGATCTGAATTCTTCAAAAGCAAACATGTCGTTCTCCTTTAAATAAATAGATTAGTATTGGGCTACACCATCAACAGGTCATCGACCTCATGCTCCGGCGCATTCAAAGATCAATTGAAATTGAAGCTGAGCAACATG
Organism: Desulfobacteraceae bacterium; assembly: GCA_003354055.1. The sequence goes on from PIVQ01000637.1 coordinate 4,088, forward strand.
TATGCCATGACAAGTTTATTGCGTGAAAGTGAGAAAGGCTCAGTGTGTTTTTTAAAAGAAGAAACAAGACTAACACACTGAAACCACAAGGTATTTATTTATTTTAAACAGTAAAAAGGCTATATTTTTCCAAAGGAATTCGCTTGATGAAACAATCGTTGAGAAATATTTAAAAGAGAATAAAT
>PIVQ01000638.1 GCA_003354055.1 Desulfobacteraceae bacterium
CATGCAGGAGGGATTATATGAACTTGCCATTCAGGCCCGCCACAGGGGTAAGAGTTTATCAAGATATTGTAGAACAAATACAAGATGCGATTTTCTCAGGTCAACTAAAGGTTGGCCAGAAATTACCTTCAGAAAGGGAACTTCAAAAGATACTTCAAGCAAGTCGGCCGACTGTCCGTGAAGCGATAAGAGTGATTGAAGATAGAGGCTTAATTCAAATAAAATTGGGCAGAGATGGGGGAGTATTCATAAAATCAGATAAAATTGAGACACTTTCGGATAATTTTGATCTTTTGATCCGATCTGAAAAATTCTCTTTAGATCACCTTGCCGAATTTAGAGAGAAATTAGAGGGGGAAATTGTTCAAATCGCGGCGAGTAAATCCAATGATTCAGATATAAATCAATTAGAAGAATTGATCACAGATGCGAAAATATGTTCAAGCAGAGCTAAAAGATCAATTCGGAAATTTATAGAAATTGACACAAGATTTCATTTAAAACTATCCATGATCACTGGCAACACTATATATATCTATATGTTAAATTCAATTTACAATTTGAATAGCTATTTTGGAAGATTTTTTAAAATTAAGGATGATCTAATGGAAGAAAATTTGCAGGACTTAATCGATATTGTGAATGCTGTTTCAGATCGCCGGTCAAGTGAAGCAAAAAAAATGTCAATAAATCATATTCGAAAATTCAATCAAAATTATTAGGGTCGGTAAAATCACGGGATCTGAAAGACTGTAAACAATTCATACCGGAAATGGGCGATCCTGCCTTGAATAGACCGGGAAAATTTTATTTCCATATTCATGGTTGTCATCATCAGGGAAGGACGCATCGGACTACGAGCTTATGACTTTGGGTTGCCGGGTGCTGTAAACTCACCCCCGACCGGGCACAGGCGCCCGAAACAAGTTTAATCATTTTGTCCTGTGATATCTGAGTCGAAAACCCCTTGACAAATACCGACCGGTCGGTCATTATTTTCATAGATACGAAAACTGCCTTAAACAAGCATTATGGAGACCGACCCGAAGGTCAATAAATGAAAAAACGAGAAGCAAATAAAGAAAAAAAACAGACCGCTATTCTGACGGCAGCGCTGAGTGTGTTCGGGGAAAAGGGATATGCCGCAGCAAAGATTATCGATATTGCCGGGGCAGCGGGGGTCGGTAAGGGAACCATCTATGAATATTACCGCAGCAAGGATGATCTGTTTTTTGCCGTGTTTGAATGGTATGTGGAGCAGCTTGCAGGAGCGAGCATGGTGGATGCGAGCTGCCTTGGCGGGGATACGTCAGACCGGATGAGGGCCCTTCTTTCATCGGTATTTACGGCCTTTCACAAAGAGATTGATAACTTTTCCGTATTTCTTGAGTTCTGGGCAGCTGCCGGGAATCCTGCCATGCGCGACCGTTTCCGCTCAGCTCTTTTATCCATGTACGACATATTTCGAGGTATTATTATCGATCTTGTGGAAGAGGGTAAGAAATCAGGGGTGTTTCGCAAGGATGTGAATGCCTTTTCAACGGCAGCCGGCCTTGTGGGAGCTCTGGACGGAATGATGCTTCAGGCGTGGATGGACCGTGATTTTGATGCGCTGACCGCTTCGAAACATTTTTTTGATACCCTGATAATTGGAATGCGTAACAATGAACCATTGTAAATAACTTAAACACTTTAAGGATAATCGTTAAAATGAAAAGACGTGTCTGGCTCGTAATTTTGATAATTTGTATTGCCCCGGGCTTATCTGTTGCCGGGGAGCCTGATGCCAATGAGATTATTGGCCGGGCATGGGATTATATGCGGGGGAAAACTTCGGTTTCGATTGTGCATATGACGGTTCACCGGGAGGACTGGGAGCGTAAATCCACTCTCAAGGCCTGGACCAAGGGACGGGAAGACTCCATCTTCCAGATCATTGCTCCGAAAAAGGACAAGGGCAACGGTACGCTGAAACTGGACCGGGATATGTGGACCTATAACCCGAAGATTAACCGGGTGGTCAAAATCCCGCCGTCCATGATGTCCCAATCCTGGATGGGCTCTGACTTTTCAAACAATGATTTGTCCAAGGCAGACACCATTCTCATTGACTATACCCATGAGATTGTGGCACGGGAAACAGCGAAAGGTTTCACCATATATGAGATCAAATCCATGCCCAAACCCGATGCTCCGGTAATCTGGGGCATGCAGATGCTCAAAATCAGGGAGGACGGGGTATTGATGGGACAGGCCTTTTATGATGAGGATATGGAGGCGGTAAAGGTCATGACCACAACAGATGTTCAGGATATGGGGGGCAAACCCTTTCCCCTGAAATGGACCATGCGGTCCATGGATGCTGAATCCGACCAGGACTATACCCTTCTTGAATACGAGAACCTGACCTTTGACGTCCCGCTTCGTAAGAATCTATTTACCCTTAACGCCCTTCGAAAGCCCCTGAGGTAAGCTATGGAAACTTTAATGGCCTGGCGCAATGTCTGGCGAAATCCCAGGCGCACGATTTTAACAATCTTTGCCATTGCCTTTGCCTGTCTGCTGCTGGTATTCATGCTCTCTCTGCAGGCCGGCATGTACGAGGTGATGATCGATGCGGCGGTTAAGACCCGGACCGGTCACCTCCAGGTGCTGGTGGACGGATACAACGACGACCATAAAATACGCAAAATCATTGCGGATCCTTCTGCAATGGGCAAGCTTCTGGAAACAAACGATCATGTGACGGGATATACATTCCGGACCAACGGATTCGCCCTGCTCTCTTCTGAACACAGAACTTACGGCGGTTTGATCACAGGAATTGACCCCATCCGGGAATCCAAGGTCTCAACGATTGCCGCCACCATCCGCAAGGGAGCATTTCTGACATCGGAAGATTCAAATGCAGCGATTATCGGGGCGCTGCTTGCAAAGAACCTGAAAATCGATGTAGGGGGAGAACTTGTGGTGCTCGGCTCAGCCATGGACGGGTCCATTGCCGCAAGTGTGCTGACAGTGAAAGGCATCTTTTCCTCAGGCATGGATGACTACGACAGGTCGGGCATTCAGATCCCGCTCGCCTATTTTCAGGAAACCTTTGCAATGGGTGATGCGGTTCACGAGGTGGTGGTCATGTGCGACTCTCTCTGGTCTGTGAGAGATGTACAGAAAACCATAATTAAAGAACTGCCGTCCAACGGTGGTAAAAACAATCTTGTCAGCCTGTCATGGGATGAACTGACGCCGGGCCTGATCCAGTCCATTCAGATGGACCTTGGCGGCGGGATTATTTTTTATGGTATTTTACTGGTCATGGTGGCCTTCAGTATCATGAATACCTTTCTTATGGCTGTGTTTGAACGGACCCACGAGTTCGGCACCCTTATGGCCATCGGGGCAAATCCCGGACGCCTTACAAAAATGCTCCTCTATGAATCCGGATTCTTAACCCTTTGCGGGATCGCCCTTGGTATAGGGACGGGCTGCCTGCTCACCCTCTGGGCCCAGCATGCGGGAATCCCCATGGGAGATGCGGAAGGCATGCTGCGCCAATACGGTATTCCCAGTCTTATCCGGCCAAAACTGAGCCTGGTGACTGCAGTTGCAGGACCCTTACTTGTCTTTATCATCACCATGCTTACCGCAATCTATCCGGCGGTCAAGGTTCACAGGCTAAAACCGGTTGAAGCCATGCGGGCCGTTTAAGGAGAACTCATGCATTTACAAGTATCATGGAGAAATATCTGGCGGAACCCCAAACGGACCTGCATTATTTTAACGGCCGTGATCATCGGGGCCTGGACCATGCTAATCTTTGGCGGCCTGTCCAGGGGAATGATGGAATCCACCCTGTCCAATGCCTTAAATACCCTTACCGGCCACATCCAGATCCAGACACCTGAATACCGGGATGATCCGGTAATAGAAAACCGAATTGAGAATCCCGATGCGCTGGAAACAGTGTTGAATAAAACGCTTCCTTTCGGGACAAAATGGGCGTTTCGCATCCAAATCAGCGGGGTGGCGTCCAATGCCCGGAACTCAGAAGGCATTACAATTGTGGGGATTGATCCTGACAAGGAGGCAGATATATCCTTTTACGGGGATGATGTTTCCCAGGGCAGACTTCTCACCAATGATGACGATCACGGTATTTTTGTGGGCCAGGCCCTGATGGATAATTTTGAAACCAAACTGGGGCGGAAACTGGTCATCATGACCCAGGGGGCAGACCTGCAAACCGCATCCAGGGCCTTTAAAATCCGGGG
>PIVQ01000071.1 GCA_003354055.1 Desulfobacteraceae bacterium
GCAGCAGCACAGACGGCAGAAATTGGTGGCTTTCGCCAGTGCCGATGCCCATTACTCGCTGGAAAAGGCTGCCAATGTGCTTGGCATCGGTACGGCCAATCTGATGAAGATCCCTGTAACGGCCGGAGGAGAAATGAATATGGCGGTTCTGGAGCCTTGCCTTGCGCAGACTCTGGAAGAGGGAGCCTTACCTTTTTTCGTAGCAGGCACTGCCGGCACCACGGTTCGCGGGGCCTACGATTCCATACCCGATTTGTTGCGACTTCGGGACAAGTATGGATTTTGGCTGCACATTGACGGGGCCTGGGGCGGGGTCGTAATTGTCAGTGATACCTTAAGGGAAATGTTTGTCAGGGGCATCGAAAATGTGGACTCCCTGACCTGGGATTTTCATAAGATGCTCGGGACCTCCCTGATCTGCAATGTTTTCCTGATCAACAACCGGCCCCGCATTCTGGGGCGAACCGTCAGCAGTGAAAATGACACCTACCTTTTTCACGGGGACGGCAAAGAGAGTATGAGTGCGGTTCGTGATCTGGGGGCAGTTTCCCTGCAATGCGGCAGAAGAGTGGACAGCCTGAAATGGTTTTTGGACTGGAAATACTTCGGGAAAAAGGAATTCGGCCGCAGGGTGGAGGCTGCCCTTGAACTCTGCCAATATGCAGAGGCCAGGGTCCTTGCATCTGATTCACTTGAGTTAGTATTTCCCAGGGCCTCCTTCAACATCTGCTTTCGTTATAGAATCCGGGCAAGCAAGTCCAATGAAGTAAATCTTGCCATCAGAAACAAACTCTACCACGAGGAAAAAAGCCTTGTGGGGTATGCCTATGACGGTGATCGTCTCTTTTTGCGCCTGCTCCTGGCAGGTTCCAACCTTGGCACGCAGGATATCGACACTTATTTTTCAACCTTGATCCAGGCAGGGAAATCCCTGGAAGGAGATAAACATGAGTAGCACAACCGGTTTTCCAAAAACATTTTTAAACCATCCGAATCAATGGCAGTTCAAAGCGTTGCTTGACAGGTTGTTTGCCGATCCGAATCCGGACCATATTACAGAGGCGGTGGTCGCCTTTCTCAAAGCTCACCCCCTGCCAATGGATGACTTTCCCGTACTGGATAATACCTATTCACGCACTATGCTGGCAAGAAGTGAGAACGGGTATGAGGCCATGGCTGCCCGGTGGCAGGCCGGGGCGGTATCGTCTATCCATGGCCACCCCTGTTTTGCGTTGATGATTACGGTTCAGGGCAAGCTTCAGGTGGACAACTATGAAAAGAGCGAGGGCGGACTGCATATGACATCGTCCCGGATGTTATCCCCGGGGGAGTTTATTTCAGCCATAAGCCGGAATACTAATTTTGACAATCATATTCACGGGGTACACGCCATTGAGGAAACGCTTAGCATACACATATCCTCCCAGGATGCGACAAAGGGAGAAACCTTTATCAGGTAAACGGTTCGGATTTAAACGTCCCAAAACCGTTTTACGGCTGTCGCTTGTGTTCTGGTATCTCTGGGCTTGCCTTAAGTATTGGGTGAACCCCTGGAACTATTTTGTTATAAACAGCCGGCAGTTTAACGTGAAAAAGGGGATTTTCTCAAAACTGGACATTGATGAAAGAATTCCTAAGGTATTCCGTCTTCGGCAGCACTATTATCATCCCGGTACACTGCCCCGGCGGTATCCTGTCTTCCTAAAGCCGGAATGGGGACAGAATTCAAACGGTGTTCTCCGGGTTCCCGGTGAAAATGCTTATAAAATCTTCCAAAGATCAGCCGGCAAGGGCAGGGTGCCTTATATTGTTCAGGAAGCCGCTCCGGGGCGACAAGAGTTCGAAATTTATTATCTCCGCAGTCCTGACAACCAGGAGCAGGCATCATTTTTATCCGTTACCGAGGTGGTAAATAGTTGTGAACCCTACCACCCTGTCAATTCAATCCATAATCCATGCACCCGATACAGGGAACTTGAATTGTCGGCCGGCCGGTCGGATATGATCTGGCAGGTCCTGAAAGGGATCGGCAATTTTCCCATGGCCCGGGTGGGGATAAAGGCTGATAATTGGCAGGCATTGACACAGGGAGAATTCAAGGTGGTTGAAATCAATCTGTTTCTTCCAATGCCCCTTGTTTTGTTTGCTGAGAATGTACACTTTTTTAAAAAACAAATGATTATTCTAACCACCATGCATCTGGCAGCGAGGCTGGCAAAGCAGGCCCTTCCCTATTGTTCGGGCCGGCAGATCTTTTTTAAAAAACTGATGAAAATGTGAGGTACGCATCATGAAATGGTTGAAACGATGGATCTATTCAAAAATCGAGTCAAATTTCCTCGGTGGTTGCAGCAATTATAATTCTTTGAAGACCAGAAAGAGCTGCCGCTCTAAAAAACAGGCAAGGCAGGTGTTTGCAGATCACGGTATTCCTCATGCCAAAGGGACTATTTTCTATGGGCCTTTAACACCGTTTCTGTTTGTTCAAAAATACGGATTTCCGGTGGTGGTCAAACCCAACGTCAGCGGATTTTCCCGGGGCAGTCACTTCCCCATTACCTCCTATTTCGAACTTTTCAAGGCCATTGTCTTCGTAAAAATATGGTGGCCGAGTTCTGTTATTGAAACCTATCTGCATGGCAAAAATTACAGGGTTGTTTTGGTGAAAGAAGGGATTATGTCTGTGATTCGACGGTATCCGCCCTTTGTTGTGGGAGACGGTAGTGCATCCATCGGCGAACTCATAGACAGGGAAAATAAGATCCGGGAACGTATGCTCCTTACGCCGGTGATCCACCCTATACGGAAAAATGCCGGTATTGCCCGCTTTCTGAAAAAACAGCACCTCTCGCTTTCTTCCGTCCCGGGCAAAGACGAAAGAATTACCCTCTATAACCGCATATCGCTGGCGCCGGGCGGTGTCATTGAAACCCTTGATCTGAAACAGGTGCATGAAAAGAACAAGCAGCTTTTTGAAAAGATTCTTCCTCTTTTCAAGGCCAATATTCTCGGGGTGGATGCGATTTTTGAAAAGGGCATAGACCATCCCTATACAGATCAGCGCGTGATTTTTCTTGAGGTTAATTCCAGGCCCTATTTAAAGATGCATGATTATCCCCGCTTCGGAGAAAAACAGGATCTGGGGAGATTCTACGACGGGTTGAACCTCCTGGCAATCCAACAGAAAGATATTTTTTAACATGGGACGCCAGGGGCGCAGTCTGTATGCATTTATCGGAGTGCAGTCTTTTCTGATCGGAATTTTCCCCTTTTACATTCCGGTATACCTGTTCAAGACCGGTGGATCCCTGGCCCTGATTTGCGCCTTTATCGCAGCTACAGGCCTGGGCTTTGTCATCAGCCTCTACCTGTGGGACAGGCTTTCCAAACACCTGGCCCTGAACCGGCTTATGGTTATGTCTCTGTTTGGTGAATGGGGTCTTGTCTCCCTGTTTTTCCTGGACGTAAATGTTGGGTTTATCCTTGTTGCCGGGGTGATAAACGGCCTGTTCAACTGCAGTTTCTGGATGGTTCAGCGTCTTTTGTTTCTGGATACGGTGACACCGGAAAATTCAGGGAAAAAATTCGGGAATTTTCAGATTGTTGTTTTTCTGGTGTTAAAGGCAGGGATATTCGCAGGCGGAGCGTTGCTTGATTGGTCGGGATATGGCGCGGTGTTCCTGGCCACGGCTGCTGTTGCGGGGGCAGGCAGTCTGTTTTTCATATTCAAAGGCGATGCCTATGCCCTTGATCCCTACGTGCTTAAGTCGCCTCCTCTGAAATTGAAGGCTGCGGCAGGATATTCAGACCCATTCAATTCAAAACCGGTCTTTGCCGTGGATGGGGTCTTTCTTTATCTTGAAAGCTATTTCTGGATGATTTCCCTTTTTCTGATTGTAAAGCAGCGGTTCTGGGCATTCGGGATTCTGGTGATTGTTCTTGCCGTACTTTTCAGTTTCTTGTTCCTGATGATTAAAAATCATATTGACAGGATTCCGGGTAATACCATGTACAGGGGGGCGGTGCTGCTTTACGGCTTTTCCTGGATCCTGAGGGGGATGATGGACAGCGAGGCAACACCGGTTACGGTTTTTTTTAGTCTTGCCGTGATTACCTTTTGTACCTCGATTTTCAGACTTGCATTCAACAAGCGATTCTTTGACATTGCCGTCTTAACCACCGGCCATGAGTATATCTTTATCAAAAGTTATGTATCCCAGTTGTTTCTGGCCCTGGTTGCCCTGGCAGGAATGATGATTTTGGACGATACATCATCCCTGTCCATCGTATATCTTGCGGCCGCCCCCTTCTCCATGGTTTACCTGTGTTATCATGGGGTTCTCCATAGGCCGCCCTCAAACTTTTCAACAAAAACTTTGCAGTAAAGTCTTCCTTCAGTTCGGCTAATTTCAAGTCGTTTTATTCTAAGAGTGGCATCCCGCTTATTTGTATCATCTATTTTTTTGTAAATGAAGAAAATACCCTTGCCATGTTTCCCTGAAAAAGTTTACTATTCAATATCTTTTGCGGAGCATCAAAAACAAACCACCCAGGTAATTGGCGTGGCATTTCCATCGACGGCTATTCACTTAGGATGGTCAATCTTGTACCGGGAGATTTCAATTTGATGCCACGCCTTATGGCTCATATCAAAGAGGAATCGAAAAATGATCAAAATTCTAATTGTCGATGACGAAGAATTGGGCAGAACCGTGATGGAAGACATATTCGGCCGATACGGCCAATTTGTTTCAGTTACAAACGGGAATGATGCCGTCATGGTATTTGAAAAAGCATTGGAGAAAAATAAAGGTTTTGACCTGGTGCTTTTGGATATTTCCTTAGAAGACATAAGCGGACTGGATGTTTTAAAAAAAATCAAGACGATTGAAAAATCGCAAGGTAAAACCAAAGAAGAACAAGCCGTGGTTATCATGGTTACCGCACACAGCGAAAAAGAGATCGTAATGGACTGTATCAAGGCAGGATGTAAAGCCTATTTTATAAAACCTTTAAAACAGGGTCCTGTTGATAATAAACTTTCCGAAATGGGGTTTAAACCGATTCCTTGATTTACTTGCCTGATAACAGTCCCCACGGTTAATTTTTTGTCAATCGTTCCGGAGGCTTTAGTTCTTTCATTTGAATGGAGACGGATGCCTGTAGGTATATGGCGGCAAATACCGGAACTATGAAAAGGGATAATAATTTGGACGCTGAAGACCAACTTAACACCACCAAGTATTATTTAAAAAAATTTACAGGGCTGAAGACCATTCCATCTGTGGCTACCCGTCTTATCAACATGATTGAAGACGACAATAGTTCGCTGCAGGACTTTGAAGAAGTCATCAAGGTTGACCCGACTCTGGTTTTAAGACTTTTGAAGCTTGTCAACTCTGCCTATTTTTCGTTGCGGACCAAGATAAAAAATGTTTCCGAGGCGGTTGTCTATATCGGCGTGGATAATTTAAGGAATCTCATTGTTCTTGATGCACTTAAAAATCTGTTCCTGAAAAATTCAAATTCAGATATCTTTTCAAGAAACCGTTTGTGGCTCCATTGTTCGGTGACCAGCATCTGCTGTCAGATGATTGCAGAACGCGTTTTTGTTTTAAAAGGAGAAGATGCCTTTTTATGCGGGATCCTTCATGATATCGGCCTGATTGTTGAAGACCAGGTCGCACCGGACAAATTTCAGGATTTTTGTTATACATTTGACCCTGAAAAGGATAATCTTATCGATCATGAACGCTTGATAATGGGTACGGATCATTCAACAATCAGCTATTTTTTAACCAAAGAGTGGGGATTGAATCCGGACATCTGCCAGGGGATCAAGCTGCACCATAGATCCCTTGATACTGTGGACCCCGGGAGCCTTACAGGCATACTGCAAATTTCTGAATATTTAATTTCTCGTTTAGGATATGATGCGTTTCCTGAAGTCAGGTCCGGTATCTCTTCTCCCTCCCTGCTAATCCATATAAAGAAGAATATCATGGGATACAGAGCCATTGTTGACGATTTGCCCCATGAGATTCAGAGAGCCAAAGAAATTTATTCTCTGGAGGGACATTAGAATGATGGATTTCTTTGACGAAATTTTGGAGGAATCTGACCATGATTCAAATCATCAATTCCTTGAGTTATTGAACAGATTCTTACCCCAATACAGATTCTCCATCCTTTTGGAGAGTCGCGAACGATTAATGTCTCCCAATCAAAAGATAGCCATAGGTGATGACCTTGAAAAACAGCTCTGGGAAAATACGAATTCCTGCAACCCCTTGTGTCATTCCGGAGATCAGAACTCCGTATCCCTGTGTTCCTTCTATTTAAAGGAAATGAAAAGCCTCGTGGTCTGCGAATTGCCTGGCACTTTGGATCCGGAAACAGCATCGATGATGCTCAAAGATACCGTGAACCTATGTGTTGATATCTTTAATAAGGACAAATTGCTGATTGAAGAAAAGGAACTGCTTCTGGCCCACAAAAAACAACGGGACGGAAAAATTAATGTTTTAGAGAAGAAATATCAGGAGATTTTAACCAGGAATCAGACCCAGAGTGCTGAATATTCAAAACTGTTGCGCTCTGAAATCCAGAGACAGACCTCGGAATTAAAAGAATCCAACAGGGCCCTTGCCCTTGCGAAGGAAAAAGCAGAAGCGGCCAATATTGCCAAGGACAAATTCCTCGCTAATATGAGCCATGAAATCCGTACCCCCATGAACGGGGTGGTTGGTATGGTTGAGATTCTGCTGGGCACCACACTTTCTGAAGAGCAGATGCATTTTGCCCTGTTAATGAAAAACAGCTCAGAAGCCCTGTTAAGTGTTATTAACGATATACTGGACTATTCCAAAATAGAGGCAGGTAAACTTGATATTGAGGAAATTTCTTTTAGTCTGAGAAAGGTGTTGGAAGAGATTTCAGATATCATATCCATAAGCGTCTTTGACAAAGGCTTGTCATTTGCCGGTATTCTGGATTCCGATGTGCCGACCCGGTTGATCGGGGACCCGGTCAGGCTACGTCAGATCATAATGAATTTTTGCGGGAACGCGGTTAAGTTTACGTCAAAAGGAGAAATTGTCATCCATGTCTCGCTGGTCAATGAAACCCCATCAAAGGTGATCTTGAAATTAGCCGTGAGGGATACGGGAATCGGTATGCCGGAAGACCGGATGGACGGACTTTTTCAATCGTTCTCACAGATTGATGCCGGCATGACACGAAAATATGGGGGTACCGGTCTGGGGCTTGCGATTTCAAAACAACTGGCTGAATTAATGGGGGGAGACATCGGGGTTGAGTCAACTGAACACAAAGGGTCTACCTTTTGGCTGGATATCGGGTTTAAAAAGCAGTCAAAGGGGAAAGAGCCTCCTTTGCCTGACATATTAAAAGGGACCCCCATCCTCATCGCCGATCCGAATCCTGCCAGCAGACGCGTATTGATCGAGTATTTGAAACCTCTGGGCTGCGTGGTTGAAGAGGCGGATGACGGCTCTGATGCCTTTAATAAAATTGTGGATGCATATAAGAATGGCACTCCCCATAAACTTATCTTTATTGATCAGGATCTGCCGCTGATAAATTCAAAAGACCTGATTGATCTGGTCTTCACTGAGGCTGGCATAAGGGAATCCGTTTTTGTGGTTCTTTTCTCTTTAGGAAACAAGAAAAAGGACCGTTACCATTCCAACAAGATGAAAATTATAAGCCTTGCGAAACCTGTAAAATACGGTAGCTTTATGGATTGCCTGGAAGAGGCGGATCCTAAATTTATTTATAAAAGCAGGGAACCCATAAAGGACCTTGATCAAGGCAAGGAACAGCACGCAGTTGAAAAAATATCCACAGGGATAGTATCCACCAGGCAGTATAATATACTGCTGGCAGAGGATGATGAGATGAACCGGATCGTTGCAATAAACCTGCTTGAACAATTGAATTTTGGAAATATTCAGATCGCGGAAAATGGAAAACAGGCCGTGGAGATGTTTTGTTTAGGCGACTTTGATTTTATTTTAATGGACGGACAGATGCCGGTGATGAGCGGCCTGGATGCAACCGTTGCAATAAGGGCCTTTGAAAAAGAGAATAATCTATCGCCCATACCTATTATCGCCCTGACAGCCCATGCAATGAAGGATGACAGAGCGCTTTTCCTAAATAGCGGCATGGATGACTATCTTACCAAGCCGTTGAATTCCAGGGCATTAGGCAATGCCATTGATCGGCTTTTGGGAAACCATTCTCCCACTCGCTCTGAAAAAGATACGGCATCGGCCGGGGTCGCGTACGATGTGATCGACATTGATGAACTCAGAGAGATTATGAACGGCAGTGAAGCCCTTTTAAAAAAATGTATGCAGACATTCTCTTCGAATTATCCGCCTGTACTGAACAGCATTATCGAGAGTGTCGGACAAGGTGATTTTACCGGACTGAGAAAAAGTGCACACCGGCTAAAGGGGATGCTGAACTATCTTGCCGCCCGCGATGCGGCGGATGCTGCATTCCAGCTTGAAAAAATGGGTGCGGACAAGAAAATTTCCCATACTGATGACCCTATTGGCCTGCTTGATAACGCTTATGCAGATATTCTCAAAACGCTGGAAATTATATTGGCTGAGGGGCTGTTCAAAAAGGGGTAACTATGGTGTAGGCATCACTTTGAAAACCCCCTCATCCTTTTTTCCTCTTCCGTTAAAATCATAGCAATTTCTTCTGTGTCTGATTTATTGAAACGTTACGTTTTTATCCCTAAAAATTCCAGGATGGGATCATTGTGGGATGGTAAATGAAGGCCTGGAGCATGTCCGCAGTCGTCAATGGTGATGACTGCCATGTTTCTTTGTACCTCGTTCATCCGTTCCACAATACTCAGGGTTAGAACATCGGAGTTGAGTCCGTGAAAGAGCAGGATGGGACATGTCACCTGGCCAAATGGTTCCCACAGGTCCATGGCCGGCACGGTTTCATCGGAGACCTGGATAATATTCGGATCAAAGTGAACCGTAAACTGGCCGTTGTTCTTCCGGCGCATGGACGTTAATGTCATCCGGTCCCATTCTTCCCGGGTTTTTTCTCCCCACATTCCGTATAGTTCCCTTAAATATTTCTGGTAGGCCGGAAAGGTATCAAATCCGGGCTGTTCGCCGGATACATAGTCAATGATCCGTTGGAGGGCATCTGGAGGGATTTCCGGTCCGATATCATTGACCACCAGGCGTTTTATCCTTGCTTTGTAGGGACCGCCGGCAAGGAGGATGCCGATGAGCCCGCCCATGGAGGTGCCCACCCAGTCCAGTTCTGTGACCTTAAAATAATCGCAGATCTTCTGGGCAATGGATAGATAATTGGGGTAATTGTACTCTGCACCGGGGTTTTTCGCCCATTGGGAAAGACCCCGTCCCAGAGTATCAGGACAGAGAACCCGGTAACGTGCGGCAAGGGCCGCGGCTAAAATTTCAAAGTCAAATCCGTTCCTGGCCAGACCGTGCCAGCAGACAACAGTCTTTTCTCCCTCGGGGTTAAATACCCGGACATGGATGCTTCTATCATTCACATTGACAAATTCAGATTGAATTTTCATTTAGAATTCCCTAATTTTTTAAGATCTTTCCAGACTCTTTTTATCCATCACTGTACGGATAGTACCGATGACGCCTTTGGGGAAAAAGATGACCACGAGAACGAAAAGAATACCGAAATAAAGCTGCCATCGATCCGCCATATTGGCCAGAAATATGTTTTCCGGGGCCAGGCCGGCCAGGGACTTTAAAAGTCCCGGCAGCCAGTTTTCCGTGACAATGAAAAAACTGGCACCGATGAGACTGCCGAAAATAGTGCCCATCCCTCCGATGAGAACCATGAGCAGAATATTTACCATGATGGCTGTATGGAACACGGAATCCGGGTTGACATAGCAGAGCCACATGGCAAATAAGATCCCGCCCAGAGAGGCGATGCAGGCGGAAAAAACAATGGCGCAGGTCTGGTATCTGAAGGTCTTGTACCCAAGGGCGATTGTTCTGGCCTCATTTTCCCTGATTGCCTTGAGTACCCGGCCGAGAGGCGAGCGGATAAATCGCAGCATTCCGGCAAAAAGAAGGACGGTAAGTGCCAGAATAAGGTAATAAACGGCCAAGCGCCCGTTAATCTGGGCATTGAACAGTGTGCCCAGGGTGGTGTTAAAATTGAAAATACCGGGCAGGGCAAAGGAAATCCCGTCTTCACCGCCGGTCAGATTAGTCCACTGCACCCCCAGTATATGGGCAAACTCGGCAAGGGCCAGGGTAAGCATTGCAAAAAAAATGGCTTTGACCCTGAGAGAGAAAAAAGAGATTAAAAGTGCGATCCCTATGGTTACAATAATACTGATCCCGGCAGCCAAAATCAGATGATACCAATGGGGTGTCTTTGTATAATAAAGGATCAGGGCGACACTGTAGGCACCAATACCGAAAAACATGCCGTGGGCAAAGGAGAGAATCCCGGTATACCCTAAAAGCAGGTCAAAAGAGGCCACCACAATGGTAAATATCATTATCTTTGCCATCACATCCATGATCCTAAATGAGGGGACCAGAAGCGGCATGATAAAAAAGAACAGGATGGCGCCTGAAAGTGCCCATGTCTGAACGCTTGTTTTTTTTGATGTATGTAGATCTGTTATTGCTGTCATGCTGTATGCCATTTGTTAATCCTTGCCAAAAAGCCCTTTGGGGCGGATTAAAAGAATAAGGGCCATAATCATGAAATTTACCCCCAGGGCCAGTTTCGGTGCAAGAAAGGCCACATAATTAAATGAGAGTCCCACAATGATGGCCCCCACAAAAGAGCCGGTCACCGATCCCATACCGCCGATGATCACCACGATAAGGGCAAATATAAGAAACTGGTCTCCCATGCCTGGATCAACCGCCTGGTTGAAAATTGCCATCATGGTACCGCCCACGGCAGCCAGGGCGGCCCCGGCGGCAAAAATCAGGGTAAAAATTCGGCTGATATTATACCCCGTGGATTTGACGATTTCCTGGTTTTCAACCCCTGCCCTGACAATGATTCCTATCTTGGTTTTTTTCAGGATATACTGGAGGCCTGCAAATATGGCAAACCCCAGGACAATGGTGACCACCCTGAAATATTCCACAAAGACCCCACCGATGATTAAGGCATCCTGAAACCCCAGGGGAACCGGCACCACCTCATTGTTGAGGCCCCAGATGATTTTGAGAACCTCCACCAGAACAAAGGAAACGCCCACGGTGACGAGCAATTGCATGAGATGGTCTCCGTAAACCCGTTTAATCACGATCTTTTCCGTGAGCATGCCAAGAATCGCGCCTACAATCGCTGCTGCGACAAGTGCCAGACTTAAGAAAAAAATGCTCTGGGCCAGGGTGGCCGTGTCGATCCAGCCGGCCCCGGCCAGAAAGTTTAAAACAGTGAAACCTGCATAGGCCCCAAAGGCAAAAAACGCGGAATGGGCCAGATTCAGGACATCCATGAGACCGAAAATCAGTGTCAGGCCTGAGGCTATGAGAAAAATAAGCATTCCCAAAGAGATGCCTGCCACGGTCAGCGTAAGATAGGTGACAAGGTCCATCCGGAACAGCGGTAAAAGAAAGATTCCTACCCCCAGGATCCATCCCCCGTAAACCTTATGCCAGGGGAGGGTGGTACCAAGTTTTAATGTATTTGTTGTCATGATATCCCCAAATATTTTTTCATCATGGTTTTGTCCGAGGCCAGTTCTTCCATAGGGCCGTGGTAAACAGCCCTCCCGTCGTCCAGAATAAAGCAGTCCGATCCCACCTGTCGGGCCAGGTTGAAATTCTGTTCAACCAGGATCACCTTGGTCTTATCCCTGATACTGATCAATGACTCGCCCAACTGATCCACCACAATAGGGGCAAGCCCTTTGGATGGCTCGTCAATGAGCAGCAGGCTGTGGTCGCAGACCATGACACGTCCAATGGCCAGCATCTGCTTTTGTCCCCCGGATAACAATCCGGCCTGGGTCTTCCAGAATTTTTTCAAGGCCGGGAACAACTCCAGGACCTCTTCTAAATTTTTCTGGGACTTTTCATTTTCCTTGATCATGGAAAGGCGAAAATTTTCCGCCACGGTCAGGGTGGAAAGAACGGCCTTGTCTTCCGGAACAAATCCTATGCCCATGCGGGCGATGTTGTAGGGTTTCTCACCGGCAATGGACCGGCCGTTGAAACAAATTTCTCCTTTGGACGGGGGCAAAAGTCCCATGACAGTCCTCAGTGTCGTGGATTTACCGGCACCGTTGCGGCCTAAAAGGATGGTGGCACCCCCTGTTTCGACCTCAAGATCCACGCCCTGGAGAATATGGTGCTGCTCAATATGAGTGTGGACATTGGATAGAGACAGCAGAGACTTTTGATGGTTGTCTGATTCAGGCATGGGCGACACCTCCTCCCAGGTAGGCCGCAAGGACGGCCTCATTGTTGGACACGGCTTCGGGCGTATCATCACAGATAATCTTACCTTCCTGGAGGACTGCAATGGAATCGGACAGGGCCATAATCATGTCAAACTTGTGTTCCACAAGAAGGATGGTACGTGTACGGGTCTCCTTGATGCCCTGGATGATTTCCAGGATTGCGGGTACATCCTCCAGGCTCATGCCGGCTGTGGGTTCGTCCAGAAGCAGGACAACAGGGTCCAGAGCCAGCAGGATGGCAATCTCCAGTTTTCGTTGTTCTCCATGGGTCAGGGTGGCGGCGGTAAACCTGTGCTTATTTGCCAGTACCACTTGTTTGAGCAGCTCATAGGCCTGGTCTTCCAGAGCCGGATAGGCAGTATAATGCTTCCAGAATACCATACCCACCCTTTCCCTGGCTTGAAGGGCCAGGCGGACATTTTCCAGCACCGTGAGGCTTGGGAAAATATTGGTGAGCTGGAAGGAGCGGCCGATCCCGAGCAGGGTTCTGTCGGCCACGCCCATCCGGGTGATATCTTTACCCTTAAACAATACCTGCCCTGCCGTGGGCAGGTATTGCCCGGAAATCAGGTTGAACAGTGTGGTCTTTCCTGCCCCGTTGGGGCCGATAACCGATTTAAGGGTATGGGCCTGAACAGTCAGGTCCAGGCTGTCTACAGCAATATGACCGCCGAACTGAATGGACAGTCCGCGGGTTTCAATAACGGGAATCTCAACGGGTATCTCGCCCATAGAACCCTCCTTGTTTATTTACCGGTATTCCGGATGGGAATGTCCATTTCCTTGTACGAGATGACCCGGGTCACTTCGGGAATGCCCCAGGCAATATCCTTTCTGTTTGTGATCTTAAAGGCATACATGTCCTGAAGAGCCTGGTGATCTTCTTTCCTGAACATCATCTCCCCCTTGGGAGTATTAAATTTCATGCCTTCCATAGCGGTGATTAATTTTTCCGTATCCGTAGTGCCGGCAGTTTCAAGAGCCTTGACAACAGCCATGGCCGCGCTCATGCCGCCGCAGGTAAAAAAGTCAGGGGGGGTATTAAAGCGTTTGAAATGTTCTTTGACAAGCCAGTCATTAACCTCATTGTCCGGGCTCTCATAATAGTAGTAGTTGCCGCCTTCAGCGCCCACCAGGTTTTTGTAGGTTTTAAGTACGTCAATGATATTGCCGGCCACAGCCATGTTAATGCCGTAACGTTTGTCCAGTTTCATGGCATTGAGTTTGGCTGTCGGATTGTTTTTACCAGCCCAGTATATGGCTAAATATTTTTCCCCTTTTACTTTGGACATAGCCTTAATGATCCGTTGGGCGGGGGCTGTAAAATCAACTGTGTTCAGGGGCATATATTCTTCATGAACCACTTTGGCACCGGTTGCGGCCAGGGCTTCCCTGGCTGTTGCCACACCGTCCCTGCCAAAGGTATAATCCTGAGCAATATAGGCCACGCTTACATCGGGCCCGCCAATGGCGGTGGCCCCTGCAACGGCATCCTGTGAAGAGTTCCTGCCGGTCCTGAAAATATAGCGGTTCCATGCCTTACCCGTGATTGAATCGGCAACCGCCGGTTCCACAATGAGAAGCTTCTTGAACTCTTTGGCCACAGGCAGGCAGGCCATGGCTACAGCGGAAGAGACCGGCCCTACGGCCAGGTCCACCTTATCATCCTGAAAAGCGGCCGTAAGAAGTTGTTTCCCCATTTCCGGTTTCATGTGGGTGTCTTTGACTATCACTTCAATGGGCCGACCCAGAACCTTGAAACTGCCTTTCGTGGCATATTCGAGCCCCAGTTTAAATCCTTCTACCGCCTGTTTGGCATAGGCTTCATAGGGCCCGGTTAAACAGGCCAGTTGGGCCACCTTAATGGGTTGTTCTGCCGTTGCGGGAAGGGGAATAGTTAAACAGATCAATAACAGGCAAATCAGGGTGAATACACGTCTTTGGTTCATGGAAGCCTCCTTAAAAATTAGAAATTCTTAACAGCCACTTTATCAGCAAGAAATGCAGTGCATATCTTTTTGAGCCAAAATAACCCAGGTGCATATATAATGAAGGAGGGCATGGAACCCCTCCGATTTTTTTGAAACGCCGGAACACAGCCTGAACACAACCGGAACACAAATGCGTTGTGTTACTAAAACAGCAAATTCCGGACCATGAGCTGGGTTTTGTATGGTTTATCTATCTAAGTGCTTGTAATATTGTTCTTTATTTGCCTGGTTGCGGCGGGATGTTTTTCTGATATATAATTTGATAGTGTAGCATACACTCTACATGTAGATGGTTTGATACGGATTCGCCGGGGGTAACGCTAAATCAAGAATATGCCCTGAATCGTTTCCGGTATTCCGAGGGGAGCAGGGCCACCCATTTAACAAAAATTTTTCTAAAAGAGCCACTGTTCCGGTACCCCATCTTATAGGATTTTCTTACAATACTATTGGCGGAAAAGGTACTTAAAATGTCGTTTGTGCCACTTTTGTCATCAGCCTTTCGGAACTATACTTTTTATCATTCAAGAATTCTACCTGAGGTGGGGCGGAACCCTTCTCTCCGGGAAATGGATGTAAAACAATCAAGACCTGATGAAAAGGAGATGATCTTATGACAGATGAAAAATACCCGGTAGCAGAATTAGGCATTGTACGGCTTGTGGATTCTATATCAAACGATAGCAAGCCTATAAACATAATAACCCCTGACAGGGCAGATCATTCAGTCGATCTTTGGATCCAGGGCTATAGCTGCTCTGAATGTGTGGTCATGCCGTTTGCCGATGAATTCGGGCTTGAACCGGACCTTGCCGCCAGAATTTCAAGCGGGTTCGGATTTTCAGCCGGCCTTGACAAGGAAAAAACCTGCGGTGTGGTAACCGGCGCACTAATGGTCATAGGACTTAAATACGGTGCCGGGCTCAAGGGGGAACAATACGCAAGGGATATATGCACCATGGCGGTCCAGGACTTTTTTACCCGTTTTTTAGTCCGTAGAAAAAGTGTGCTCTGTAAAAAAGTTCATTTAAGCTATGATCAAAATCTTGAAAAAACTGAAAGAGTCAGACACCTTAGAGGATATAAGGCGTTTTGCGCAAATCTGACAAAAGAGGCTGTAGAAATACTCGAAGAAATGTTTGGGGAGGACGATTCATAACCGCCCGATTTTTTCAGGATGGTACGGATAAAAAATAAAAGTTGACATGTGCATGTGTGTGCATTAATGTTTGCGTATGGAATTTATATATACAAAAAGTCAGGCACAGATCGCAGACCAACTGGTTGATGCAATGGATTCAAAATTCTTTAAATCCTTAAGCGAGCCTGTCCGGGTTCAGATTCTTAAATATCTTTTACTCCACGGCAGGACAGATATCGGAACCATAGCCGAAGATTTACCCCAGGACAGGTCTGTTATTTCAAGACATTTGAATCTGATGCTGGAGGTGGGCATCCTAACGTGTGAAAAAGAGAGCCGCCATATGTATTATAGTTTGAATGCGACAGAATTTTTAAATCGTTTTACAAGTATTACGCAACTTGTGAGTGACTGCGTAAAAGAATGCGGTCCGTTGTGTTGTAAATAAGCTGCTATATATTTTTTGCTCCAATATGTGCAAAAGTGCGCACATAAACTTATAAGATGAAGGAGAAATACCATGCAAAAAGAAGAAAAAATAAGAGAAACCGTTAGAAAGACCTATGGAAATGTGGCTAAGCTGACAGCCACGCAGGGGAAGTTTGTTCAACCGTCATCATCAGGAGTCTCCTGCTGCGGCGCCGATGGTCATGAAAATGAAGGAGTGTCGGCCGGATGCGGGTGCGGCTCAAAAGACATTAATCCGGAACTTATGTCTTCCCACTTAGGTTACTCAAAACAGGATTTGAATAATGCCCCTGAAGGTGCCAATCTTGGTCTGGGCTGTGGAAATCCAAAAACCATTGCCGGTATTAAAGAGGGAGAAACCGTAATCGATCTTGGATCGGGCGGTGGGTTTGATTGTTTCCTTGCCGCAAAAGAGGTCGGAGATACAGGACGCGTTATCGGCGTTGATATGACACCTGAAATGATCACTCGATCAAGGGAGAACTTGGGCAAAATGGAAATGGATAATGTTCAGTTTCGTCTGGGTGAGATTGAACATCTGCCGGTTGAAGATAATGTTGCCGACCTGATAATTTCAAATTGTGTTATAAACCTGTCCCCGGCAAAACAACAGGTGTTCAACGATGCATTCAGGGTGTTGAAAAGCGGCGGCAGAATCGCCATATCAGATATTGTGGCCCTGCAACCATTGCCGGAGGATGTCAAAAATGACCTTTTGCTGATCTCTGCCTGCATTGGTGGTGCTGCCACGGTTGAAGAGACTGAGAAAATGCTGGAAAAGGCCGGATTTGA
The DNA here is from genome assembly GCA_003354055.1 of Desulfobacteraceae bacterium. Next base: position 16,883 of record PIVQ01000071.1, read on the forward strand.
TCAGATAAAAATTACACCTGAGAAAGTCAGCCAGGACCTGGTGGATGAATGGTTGCCAAATAGCCGGGCGAGTGAGTTTGTGGCACCGGCGTATATTGAAGCTGTAAAATTATAAATTAGGCGGCAAAATAAAAGAAGGAGTACTTAAGAATGCCAAGACTTTCACTGATTGAATCATTTTACAATCGTATGGATATTGGAATTTTTATGGAAATGGTACACCATGCCAGAAAGGTCCATATCAAAATGAGTCCTAAGACGTTTATCAAACATCTTATTTTTGGCAAAGGATACGATGAACTGACACCACCGCAACTAAGCCGGAAATTAAGCTCCCCGGAAATTGCCCCCCTTATTGTTGATCTCCGGGAAAAAGGCAAGTTCAGAAAAGGCCATATTAATGGGGCTGTGCTGCATCCGTTTGATGATTTTCTGGGGGATATCCTGATGGATGACGGATATTCGGCCTATAAAAATAGCTTGGTGGTTCTGGTTTGTGATACCGGCCAGAAGAGTCGAGTAGCGGCCAGTGTATTATCAGATGAGGGGTTTACAAAGGTTGTCAGCTTAAACAGGGGAATGAGGCGGTGGAACCGATGGGAAAAACTTTTGTCACGCTGTGGACAAAACCGGATGAACCATGAGGTTCTGTCACAAGATGCAGCAGGTTTAAACTTTCAAAGTATAATCCAGTGCATTTGTTACCCTTTTAACAACCGTTGAGCCTATTTCCACCATCCTTGTTCCCCGCCGCTCTCCGTCTTTCTACTTTGGTGAATTGTATTTTTGATAGTATTTATCGAGGAGATGCATGATATTTTTACCAAGTGCCTCATATGACTCTGTCTTAAGGTTTGCCAGGGAAACCCGGATGGACCAGTTGTTGCGATCCTCCGCTGTGATTTGGGTTTCATCAATCGATTCCTTTTCAAAAAAACCATAACCGGGCAGACAGATTGAAGACTCCTGGTAAGCCAACTGGAATACAAAATCAACAGGGTAAAAAGTTTTCAATAAATAGAGTGGAAATTTATCGTCACTATATTGTGTTTGAGCCATTTCGAGAATATCTACAAGCGCATAGTAATAGGTATGATTATCGGCTGCACCATCACCGGGAGGAGAGATGGGCCAGGTTTCATAAAGCAGATGGGTCCGGTTGATTAGAATATCTCTCAGAGATAATTTGTAATCATCCTGGTAAATAAGATTATACAGGCAAAAGAGCGACATAACGGCCTGACCCGGACAGGCAATACCTGCGGTATGGCCCAGAGCCACCTCCCGGCTGTCCAGGCAGAGTCGGTCAATGAATTTTAGTGAGGACGGCATTTCTGAATCAATCAGATACCGTTTGTCCAGGGCCGCTTTCTTGCGGTTGTTATGATTAATAACATCCTTAATTATGTCATCCAGCAGGTTCTCTTGATTCAGCATGATCACTCCCAGCCGCCAGCCCGTCACGCCGAAATACTTGGAAAAAGAATAAACGGTAATACAATTATAGGGGATCCTGTCGATGATTGACTGGAAGTTGTTCACAAAAGTAGCATAAACAGCATCCACCAGTATAATGAGATCCTTGTTGTCCTCCTGTAC
>PIVQ01000639.1 GCA_003354055.1 Desulfobacteraceae bacterium
GGATCTGATTGACGCTCAATTAAGCCGTCTCTTTCCATACGATCAATCATCCCCGTCATACTGGATGGTTCCAGGCCGGCTTTTTTGCCAAGCTTGGAAGCCTGTAATCCGTCTTGTTCCCAGAGTATCATCAGGACCCCTAAATAAGCAGGTTTAACTTCCCCTACGCCATTGGCGCCCAATTCTTTTCTTAACATCGAGGTTGAGGCCAAATAAGCCCTGGAGACAAAATAGTACGGACAATTTGCTACGAGTTTATTGATATCCATAAAAATACCTTTCCGTAAATTTCACATATCTAAAATATGCAACCATATATTACGCATGCATAGTATATAGATGTGAAAATTATGTCAAACTAAAAATGAACTCATCGGAAATTCAGAGTCTGGGCCGACTCTGTTTTAATGCCATGACCTTACAGAATGCAACATCTACCAGAAAAAGGATGGCGAAAAAAGAAACAAAATACGGCCAGAGGGGGATGCCGTCTCCCGGGGTCTTCTTTTCGGCCAGGGGCAACCGGGTTGCCATCTGGTCCAGTTCAATGACTTTTCCATGGGTCAGGGATGCCATATCTTCCAGTAGAGCACGGTTTTCTCCTTTGGCCGTGTATTCCGGGGAATAGGGAATACCCAGAAAAAAGGTCTCGTTGTGCAGGGCAAGGTCCTTATGGCTCCCGTGGAGGGTCAGATAATATTCACCCGGGCCGCGGGTATTGAATGCGCCCTGGTACCGGCCCGGTGCAATCTGGTTCAGTTTCAAGTCCTGCCCGCTCTTTGAAGGGAATAAAAGGCTCAGGGTCAGATCTGCATGATTCACATAACGCCCCCTTGCATCCACAAGATCCACTATAAACTCACATCTATCCCCTGTTCTGGTGATGGTCTCTTTATACAGACTGTGAGGCGAGCGTTTCTGGACCCATTTAATCATCTGGGAGGCAAGTTTCTCAAAATGCGGCCAGTTTACCCAATCCTCCCCCCATTTTCCCGAAAAGGTGCTGGTGAATGCCATGCTCCTGCCCAGGCCATATTGCCGGGAGGCAAGCAGAGGCCCCCTGGGCGTAGTAAAGATGACAGAGGCAGAAGGTTTGGCATGGGTGATAACCATGCCCTGGACCTTAGGCAATGTATGGACCGGGATGCCTGAAATCACGTCGGCCTGATCCTTGAGGACGACAGGCAGATTTTCTTCGAGAATGGTCTGATGTGCGGCAATTTTCGTATCCCCGGCAAAGATCCGGGGGATCTTGTCCGTATCCCTGGTATAATAGGTCCGTCCGTTACCCCAGGCGGCGATTTTCTTCATCAGCATTCTGTCAGCCCCCGTCCCCAGAGCAACAGTGGAGATGGTGATTTTTTCCCGGGCCATTTGGGCGACAAGCCCTTTAAAATCAGCCTCTTCGGTTTTACCGTCAGACAGGATAATAATATGCTTCATCCTGGCCCTGACCCCTTTTAAAGTCTCAAAGGCATGGGAAAGGGCCGGGAACAGATTTGTCCCCCCAAGGGCTGTCAGCTTTGACAATTCCCTGGCAATGGGCTCCCTGTTTCCTGCCGGGCCGATGGGGAACACCCACTGGTATTCAACATCAAAGGCAAGCAGGCCGATGCGGTCAAAGGGGTTGAGCATTTCAACGGTGGAAAATGCGGCGATCTTGGCCCCTTCCAGTTTGGAGGACGTAGCGATTTCTCCGGCCATGGAGGCGGATTTGTCAATGAGGAGAACAAGGCAGAACTCCGGTTTTTCAAGGGTGGTGGGATGATCCATAAATACGGGAAGGGCTCTCTCAACCGGGGTATCAAGATAAAGCCCGGGGCCGTAGCTCTTCTCTCCCCCGATCATGATCAGGCCACCGCCGGCCTCCCTGACAAAGGTTTCCATATTTTCCATCTGGGCCTGGGAGAATGCGGTTGCCGGGACATTGTCCAGAACAATGGCCTGAACCCCCATAAGCGGGTTTAGAGAATTTGGAAATTGTGAGGGTAAAATCCGATTCACCTCCCCTCCCTGAATCTGCAGCGCTTCACTGAAATGGGATCTGCCGCCGGATGACACATAGAGAACAAGGGAGGGGGTTTTACTTCGGGTAAAGGAGATGAATTCATTATTTTCATTTACCCGGTCTTCCGGGGTATTCACCACCGCTTTATAGACAAACAGCCCCGGGGTTATGATGCTGTCTTCAAAGACAAACTGATTTTTCCCGGGCAAAAGATCCACCGGATGCCTTGCAATTATCCTGTGATCACGGGAAATAATCAGTTCACCGGATGCCGGCCTGGTGCTTGTAATCGTACTCCGGATCTTAAACGGGGTGTGCAGGGGGATAAGTTCCGGTGTATGCAGCGCTTCAATATACACCTCGTTTCCCCCAGCCCGGGACCCTGAGCGGACTGGCCAAATTTCAATCCCAAGGGATCGAGCTAGCACTGCCGCATCAATACCGTTTCCTGCATTCTGATTTCCGTCGGTCATCAGAACTATTCTGTTGTCCCGGGCCAGCGGAAACCGGCCTATGGCTGCCAGCAGGGCCTTTTCCAGATCGGTCCTGTCCCTGTCAACCAGGGTCTGAATATCACCGACAGGCCTGGGGCTGTCAAGTTCTAGCTCAACCAGGGGATCTTTCCCGAATACCACTATTCCGGCCCTATCCGTCTCCTTTAACCTCCCAAGGGTCTTGTTCAGGGCATCTGTTAACGGCTCCGTTTGAGTTGTGCCCATGCTGAGGGAGCGGTCCAGGCAAAAGATTATATTCAGGCTACTGCTGAAGGTTGTAAGCCGGATATCGGATAGTGCCAGTGCCATGACAATGATGAGCATTGTTTTTATGCCGCCTGAAACCAACCGGGCTTTTTTACCCTGATTTCCTCCTGCCCCAGATTTCAATAAAAAGGGTCTCAATAAAAAGAACCAAAGCACAGGGATAAAGACCAGGAGGGTCAGAGACCACGGAGATAGAAGTTTAAACGGCATCCGATGCCCCCATCCAAAACATGGCTTCCACCAGGAATACAACCAGGGCTGCCGCCATAAACAGTGCCCGGGCGGATTTTGCCCTTTTGGGGTCCTTAGTCCCTGTTTCTCCGGCCGTAGGATCTCCTGAAAAATCAGTGGCAGGCACCCTGATATCAGATTCGGCTTCATCCACCAGGTTCACGGCAAAGAGACGGCTGTACCTTTCTGTTTTCACCTTGTATACCCCGACTTCATCGGTGCGGGTATAGGTAAAACCGAATGCGCTGTCTTTTATTTTTTCCCACTCCCCTGAGGGTCTGCGAACCAATACCCGTTCCCCAATAGTCACGGGAGCCATATGATAGGGGGTACCGGACTTTATATGGGCTGATGAAAAAGAGCTGTTTACCGGATGAAGCCATTGAAAAATATTTTTCATGAGCACCGGAAAGGCCACCCGTAAGGGGAAATCAGACCGCCTGATATCAAACCCCAGGACCACAGCCTTCATATTCTTATTCCCGAAGGCGGCAATCAAAGGGGTGCGATCCGATTCCAACACAGGAAAAATTCCGGGGCCCTTTACCGCTTCAATCGCCGGCTCTATCACCATTGCCTCCTGAATTACCAGATCGTCGAGGCTGAGCCCCCGGGTGATCGGAGAATTGCGGTCCCAGTCCAAAATCTGCGGACTTGCAATCTTCCCGGTCTTTTTGACCGGCAGCCCGGGTGCCAGGGTATTGATCAGCAGGAAATTACCCCGGTTCAGGGCAGGCGGCCGGATATTATCTAAAATTACAATATCATTCCGGGCAACTATGTCTTCCCAGGAACTTTCCACAATCCCCGGGCTTGAACTCATTTGAAGTTCAGGATCAACGGACAGAAGTCTTTCCAAAAAATAGTTGCCGCGGGATACCAGAAAGACATTCGTTTTTTCAGGAGGCGGAAACACACCAAAAACCGTGTTGTCACTTGCAAGATCATCTATTGCCCGGATCCGGGCAGTGAGGAGTCCCCTGTTCTCTCCCCTGAAGGGGAAGATAAGTGTTTTTTTCTGAAGGCCTGCAAGTCCAATGCTGCGCCGGACGATGGGGGTGTTACCTGATTCGATTTCCAGGGGGACAATGGAGGACAACTTAGCATAATTTTTCAGCTCAACCAGAACTTCAAATTCATTGGGCGCCCCGGGCAGGGGCCTGAATTCAAACCGGGTAATCCCTACATTTCTTTCCCCGCCCTTGACAATAACCGGTTGGATTTTAGGATTCATCCGGACAACGGCACCAAGATCATATCCGGC
>PIVQ01001465.1 GCA_003354055.1 Desulfobacteraceae bacterium
AGGCGAATCCATTTTTCCACCTGCTGTGATGGAATCCACAACCAGAGATCCTGAATCCGAAGATGTTACAAAGAACACCAGTACAAGTATAATACCGATAAAGGAGGTAATCCCGGTCAGTGGCAGGTTGTCCAGCATTTGAAACATGGCCAGAGAAACTTCGCCTAAGCCTTTTTCCGCCAGCACACCGACATTGTTCTGAATCTGCAGAAGGGCGTTACCGCCAAACGCCTGCATCCAAAGAAGGGTCAGGAAGGTGGGAACCAGCAGGACAGCTGTCATAAATTCACGGATAGTGCGTCCTTTGGAAATACGGGCAATAAACATGCCGACAAAGGGTGCCCATGAAATCCACCAGGCCCAGTAAAACACGGTCCAGCCTTTATAGAATTTATCATCTGCCCGGTCGACCCAGTTACTCAGCGGCAAAATGTATTCGCCATAGGCCATTGCTGTTGTGACGATACCGGAAAAAAAATGCATAATGGATCCCGCCAGAATAGTAAAGAGCAGCAATCCCAGAGCCAGAAGCATATTGATGTTACTCAAGACCTTGACGCCGCCTTCAAGTCCCCGGACAACAGAGATGATGGCTGCCATGGTCACCAATGCGATAATGATGAGCTGAAGCCCCAGTGTATTTTCAATGCCGAAAATAAAATGCAGCCCCGACGCTGCCTGCTGAGCCCCGAATCCCATTGAGGTGGCCAGGCCAAAAATGGTGGCAACAACCGCAATAACATCGATGACATGCCCTGCCCATCCCCAGGTTTTTTCTCCCAGAATGGGAAAAAAACAGGAACGGATGGTCAAAGGCAAATCCTTGTTATAGGCAAAAAAGCCTAAAGAAACAGCCACAACCGCGTACATGGCCCAGGGATGAAGCCCCCAATGGAACATGGTCGCCCCCATAGCTGCCCTTGCCGCTTCAGGAGTCTTTCCCACCACATTTAAGGGCGTTCCCCACCAATCTGTATAGTAGGCAACCGGTTCAGCGACACTCCAGAACATAAGACCGATGCCCATGCCGGCTGCAAACAGCAT
>PIVQ01001466.1 GCA_003354055.1 Desulfobacteraceae bacterium
TGACCCGGATCAGGCCGGGAAATGGATCACTGAATATTTTGCCAACTGGGTAAAACCGGGAAAGGTCAACGCGGGAAAATCGCGTTCCTTGAGTTTTGACTTGCCCCCATCTCCCCATAAATTGTTTGACCCCCTTGCTCCTTATCCCGTTTACATGGCAGTCTGGCTGACACCCGGGGCAAAGCATCCGGATTATCACGTCCACCAGATGATCGGGCAGATGGTGCTGACCGGGAAGAACAGCCTGCTCAAACAGCGCCTGAAACAAGATGACAACAGTTTTATGGATCTGGGTATGGCTTTAGACAGCGATGCACTGACGGTCCACGGGATAGCCATCGCCCCCAGAAGCTATGCATCTAAAGAATCCGTATTGGCTTCCCTGGGAAAAATCCTGTCCACACCGGGCAGGGACCTGTTTACTCCGCAGATGCTGGAAGACCAGAAAAGGGAAACAGAACTAACCTTAAGAAGACAACTTGAAGATCCGGGCCTTGTTTCGCTCTGGCTCACTCAAGGAGTTCGCCTCCACGCCAATCCCCTGGCCCTGTTTGAGCAGCACCACGAAATGCAGTCTAAAAATCTGTCCGACATCATTCAGGCATGGGAAGAGCAGTGGACCGCACCTGCCGTCTTCCTTGAGGTCACCGGGGATTGGAAAATTCAATGGGTTAAATCAATCATGCAATGGGTACCCAAAGGAACGGCAATATGGCTCGAAGATTGCTTTTTATAATTTTGGTCATCTGCGGTTGCAGCGGGTGCACCCATTCCCCGGAACCCGGTGGAAAAGTGATTTCCCCTGTTCCTATTCAGGTTTCAAAGCCAATGGTCTATCAAAGCGTTCCCAAAGCTTCCCCCCTCCGACGGCCGCCGCATTCCGCAACTTTTGAGGCCGCAGCCCTGAATGCTAACCCCATCAATAGAATTCAAGTTTTTTTAAGGCCAAGTCGTATAACAGGGACAACTGTCATTCACCTGGTGATGCCTTATCAGGCATCGCTTCAGCCACCGGAATCAAACCTCCTGGCGAAACACTTTCTG
>PIVQ01000640.1 GCA_003354055.1 Desulfobacteraceae bacterium
GAGTCAAAAACCCATCAGGTCCCGTCCATGATCCAGACGGGAAAACAATACGGGATGCAACTCCTGGACGACGCCATCATGGGGCTGTATAAAAAAGGGTGGATCAGCCCGGATGAAGCATATGCTAAGGCCAACAATAAAGGGGTTTTCAGACCTTTCCTGAAACATCCGCCGTCGGATTTTACCGAAGCCTGATCAATTTGTTCTTAGGTTGATCTTAAGAGGTATGTCCTTTAGGAGGACTGTATGAAAAAACAACAGATAGATCATCTATTAACCCGGATGCTCGATTCCCACGACAATGTGTCCGACCTGAATTTGACACCGGGTAAACCATTGCAGGTGGAAAGTTCCGGCCAATTGGTGTCGGTGAGAATCGAACCGGATTATGAGGTTTTGACCGCGTTCCAGACGGAAATTTTCGCTCTGAACCTGATCAACAATGACCGGAAACTGACCGAAACCCTTCTTCGGGAAGGGAGCTGCGACCTCTCTTACCAGCTGGGCACCAAGGCCCGGTTCAGGGTCAACGTGTTTTCCCGGTCGGGGAAATATTCCATCGTTTTAAGAAAGCTGGAAACCCAGATTCCTACCATTGAGGGGTTGAATCTGCCCAAAGCCTTTCGGCCCATGGCAGATGAAAAAAACGGGATTATTTTTGTTACCGGTGCCACAGGTTCCGGTAAAACCACATCTCTGGCAGCGCTTTTGGACAAGATTAATGAAACCAAGTCCGTTCATGTCATCACTCTTGAAGATCCCATCGAATACCAGCACTCCCAGAAGAAGTCTACCTTTAACCAGCGGGAACTGGGTATGGATTTTGATACCTTTGCCTCAGGTTTGAGAGCGGCTCTGCGCCAGGCACCCAAGGTGATTCTGGTGGGTGAGATGCGGGATAGAGAAACCGTTGAGATCGGCCTGTCTGCAGCTGAAACCGGGCATCTGGTCCTCTCCACCCTCCATACCGTGGATGCCGGCCAGACCATCAACCGTGTCTTAGGTATGTTTTCAACTGAAGAGGAAAAACAGATCCGGATCCGTCTGGCTGATACGGTCAGGTGGATTGTGGCCCAGCGCCTGCTGCCAAAGACCGGCGGGGGGCGTGTGGCTGCCTTTGAAATTATGGGCACCAACCTCCGGGTCAAGGATACCATTCTCAACGGAGAATCCGAAGGCAAAACCTTTAATGATATTATCACAACCGGTAAGGCCCAGGGTATGATTACCTTTGACGAATTCATCATTGCCCTTTATGAAGAGGGAAAAATTGACGAGGCAACTGCCACGGCCTATGCATCCAGAAAAGATATCGTGGGCCGCGGGCTGGATACCATCAAGAGTTCTCGGGGGGAGTCAACCACCCAGATTGATTCACTTGAAATCGACCGTGGGTATGAGGGGGACAATTAATGAATATCACCTGTCCGCATTGCAAAACAAAGCTGAATCTGCCGGATGATAAAATTCCAAAGCACAAAGATTCCTCGTTTAAATGTCCTAAATGTAAAGAATCGGTTCACGTTAAAGCCTCAAGGCCAAAGGCTGCAGCAGGTTCTGACAAATCTACGGGTCAGTTAAAATCATCAGGCGGGTTAAAACAACCTGGCCGGTCCGAGCGGACCCTTGTCTGCATGCCGCCGTCACCTGCAAAGGACCGGATGATAGCAGCGGTGCAGAACGCGGGGCTTGAAATAGAAGCACCTGAAACAATAGCTCAGGCCTTTGATCGGCTGGAGTATCAAATATTTCCCCTGGTGATTGTTGATGATGCGTTTGACAAAGATTCTAAAATGGCCGACCACATGAATTCAATGGACATGTCATTGCGCCGCCGTATCTGTCTGATGCGGGTCAGCTCTGAGGTATCCACCGGAGATCCTATGGCGGCACTTCATTCAAGTGTGAATTGTGTGCTCAACTCCCGGGATCTGGAGTTGGACTCCGATGGGACTTCTTTTGTGTCGAACATCCTGGCCGTTGCTTTGGAAGAGCATGGGAATTTTTACACCATCTTTAATGATTCCTTGAAGGCCACGGGCAAAGCATAATTTCAATGATTCGAAACTGGTATGATCCCGCAGGACCCGGGGAAAGAATAAAACGCTGCTTTTCAGTATTGAATCTCGGGGTCATGATCCTGACACTTGTAGTGGTGGCTTCTGAGTTCCGGTTTGACTGGGTCGAAACATTGGCTGGTAGATACCTGCTGTCTACCAATGTGGGCCGGCCTGAAATCGGCGGAATATGGGAAACGGGCCATCAGACGGTCAATGCCCATCAATCTCTGAACCAGATGATAATCAAAAAGGAAATCGCCCGCCAGACAGTGCGGGAGGCAGACTCCTTTGTTGCTCTTGCCAAGGGGCTTTCCGCAGGGGAGTGGGTAAACCTGGACAAAAATCAATTCAAAACCCTTTATTTATCCCTGTCCCGGGGCGACCGTCAGACCCTGATGGAACCGGCCCGTCTGGTCTGGCTCCTGAATGGGAATATTACGGATCGGATATTCTGCGAAGGCAGGATGGGCGGGATGAAGATCTATTTTATAGATTCCGGCAACCGGGTCATCCAGCAGATTGAGCTGGATGCAAAGAAGATCGGGGGCGATCCCGGGGAGATGCTTACAGCTGCCGGCCTGGATGAACTTAAAGGATTTTCTGGTCGAATCTATTCGTCTGATCTGTTTTTTGATGCTGTGTTTAAATTACCGCCGGATATGGTGCCGGATCTGATCAAAAATGCTGAGATTCTTTTATCACTAACCGGGACCATCAAGCGAGTAGGTATCTGGAATACCAGCGAAGACGGGTTTATCCGTCTGGGATTTGAGTTCTCCCATCTGGGGGAAAAACAGGTGGTACAGATTCTGGCGCGGGACTGGGCGGTCTGGCAACTCAGCCTCATCCTCAAAGGAGAGGACCTGTGAGGTTGATTCGGTTTATTACATCATTCATTCGTCTGGCGTTTTTTACAGGCCTGCTGCTCGCAGGACTGGGACTTGTGGGCGGCAGCTTTCTGGTGTTTCACGTATCAAAAGATCTGCCCAAATTGCCCTCACCCCTAAGCCGGATTATCGAAACTCCCCAAAGCCTGATTTATGCAGCGGACGGCCAGGTGCTCATGGGGCTTGGGGAGCGCAAAGCCGTTCCTCTGGATATGGTCTCCCCTGATTTTATCAATGCCATTGTGGCAACGGAGGATCATAGGTTCTTTGAACACCACGGTATTAATAAACTCAGGATAGTCAAAGGCCTGTACATCACCCTGTTTAAACCGGGGAAAATCCAGGGGGCGTCCACCATCACCCAGCAGCTGGCCAAAAACCTTTTTTTCAGTTTTGAACAGTCCTGGCAGCGAAAATTTAAAGAACTGCTGGTGGCCCTTCAAATCGAAGCTGCCAATTCAAAAGAAGAGATCCTTGAAGCCTACATCAATCAAATCCATTTTGGGGCTGGTGCCCAGGGGATTGAAAAGGCTGCCCAGACTTTTTTCGGAAAATCCGCCCAGGACCTTGATCTGGCCGAGGCATCCCTTCTGGCCGGCTTGCCCAAATCCCCAACCCAGTACAATCCTTTCCGTCACTATGACAAGGCCCTGGCCCGGCGGCAGGCAGTATTAGCGCGGATGGTTGCTGCAGGATTTATCACGGGGCAGGAAGCTGATCTTATCGCCGAAACCAGGCCTGAACTTCATCAGGGGCGTACCGATACCAGAAGCGGCAGTTATTTTGTAGATGCTTTGATACAGGAGTTAATCCGGGTCTATGGGGAAGATGTGGTATTCCACGGCGGTATCCGGGTGTACTCAACTCTTGTGCCAAGGCTTCAGGCTATGGCTGAAAGCGCTGTTCGACAGGGGCTGGATCGTCTGGACAAGCTTATCGGACTTGAATCCGATACAAAAGAGAGGCCTCAGGCCGCTCTGGTGGCCGTTGACACGGCAAGCGGTGCAGTTAAAACCATGGTCGGCGGCAGGGATTATTATACCAGTGAATTTAACAGGGCGGTGAATGGACGGCGTCAGGCCGGATCCGGATTCAAACCCTTTCTCTATTATGCGGCATTTCAGAAGGGTGGCTTCACTCCGGCCAGCCTGCTTACGGACAAACCCGTATCCATTTCTGTGGTAGGCGCCCCGGACTGGGCCCCAAAAAATTTTGAGAAAACCTTTCGCGGTCCCATGATCCTGAAACAGGCCTTGACCTCATCGACCAATACTATTTCCGCCCAATTGGTGGAAAATATTGGCCC
>PIVQ01000641.1 GCA_003354055.1 Desulfobacteraceae bacterium
TTAATATATTTTTTTAGTCATTTTATGTTGTTTATCAGATCCAACAGTCCATCCATTTCTTTTATAAAATTTAACTGCTTCTTTAACTGATTCTCCTTTTAATTTATAATAACCTAATTGTCTTGCGATTTGTTCAAATTTTGTAAGTAATAATGTTCCAACTGGAATATTTTTTCCTCTTTTATCTTTTCTTTTTTTAGATGTTTTACTTGTACAAATTAATTCCAAATACATATAATTACCACCAGACATTTTACCTCTTTTCTTTGGTGTAAATAATAAAAATCCAACAATTTCACCACTAATGATCGCTACTAATCCATTTTTATTTTCTTTAACTGCATAACCTGCTTGACCTGGTCTAACATCAGACATAGCACAAAATTGATTTGCTTTATTTTCACCTACTAATTGTTTTAAATGTTTTTGTTTCTTTTGTTCAATTAATACTTGTGGATATTTATCTAAATCTATTTTTGGTTGATATGTTGATTTTTCTTTCTTTTTAAATAATGCTCCACCATATTTAGCACCTTTTTGTTTTGAATTAAAATAATCTGGTTTAGTCATTATTTCTTTTCCTATTCCTCCACCATATTTAGTACCTTTTTGTTTTGAATTAAAATAATCTGGTTTAGTCATTATTTCTTTTCCTATTCCTCCACCAGTCCTTTGAGTTTTACAATGATGACGACAATATTTCCCCTTACATACGATTTTACACTTAGTTCGTTTTGCTGTATAACCTGAACACCGAGGCATTTTTATATAGTTATTCAATGTTTTATTAAGAATTAGTGAATAATTAATATATATATAACTTATATAATGCCTTTATTTGGAAAAGATTATAAAAAATTATACATTGAAGAATGTAAGAAAAACGATAAACTAAAAAATGAAAATAAATATAATAATGGGCGTATGAACTCAATTACAAATGAAAAAATAGCATTGAATAATGATTTAATAAGATTAAAACAAAACTATAAAGAAATTGAATTAAAATTAAAAGATGCTAAATCAATTAATACACTAATGAGTTTAAAAAAAATAAGAAAAATGAATATTCATCATCCTTTATTCCAAAGAGCAGTTGTTCAAAGTAGAGTAGACGAACTTTATAAATCAATATCTAAAAAACCAGTTTTTATAATACCATTATACATTGGAAAAATTAAAAAAGATTATTTTATAATTGATGGACAGCATAGATTAGCAGCATTAGAAAAGTTTGAAAAGTTTGAAGATATTAATGTAAAAATAATTGATGTAAAAGATTATAATGAATTAAAAGAATATTTTTTTCTAATTAATGATAGTTTAAGATTACCAGATATATATAAAAATCCAGAACCGAAACATATCCAAATAATAAAAGAAACATTTTTATATTTTCAACAACATTATCCTTTATATTTTACAACAAAAAGAGTTAGTAAACCTAATTTTGGTGTCACTGGATTTCATAATATATTAGAAAATAGTAATATTATTGAAGAAAAAAATATAACTAAATCAGAACAATTAATTAATATGATTGAAAAATTAAATAAAAAATATGAAAAAGAATATATAAATCAAACTAATTATAGAGGATTAACTGGTTTAAAAACTATTCATAAAAGAAATAAAAAATGTCGTGGTCTATATTTACGTGTTAATCAAAGATGGTTAGAACATTTGAAACAAGAAAACTTTAATCCTAATAAAAAAGAAATAAGCCAGAAAATGAGAGATTTTATTTGGAATATAAATTATGGTAATAAAAATACTGCTTCTTGTATTTGTTGTGATAAAACTAAAATAAGAAACGACTATTTTGAAGCTGGTCATATAATTGCTGAACATTATGGAGGAGATGTAAATCAATATAATTTAAAACCAATATGTGGAAAATGTAATAAATCAATGGGGACAATTGAAATGTTTGAATATATGCTAAAAAATAAAGTTAATAAAGAACTTGCTTTAAATATGAAAAACTTGTATTTAAGTAATACATATTTATTTAAAAAATCTTAATCTTCCGAATTCTCTTATTTATATTATGTTGTTCTGCAAGATATTTTATGGTTCTGCTTGTGTATCTAGAAATTGTTGATACGTATTGATCATTTGTTCTGTTGGTTCAATTCCAATTTCTATTAATTCACTAATAATTTCTTCATTATTATTTTCATTGGTATCTTGTTGTTCCTCTTTTACTTCTACTTCATCTTCTAAAACTACATCTCTTACTGTATCATCAAAATAAAAATTAAATACTTTCTCTTTATGTGATGATAAGAAATCTCTGCTTAAATTTTTTCTTTTTAAAAGAGCAGTCCAATCTACTTGACTTTTATATCTATTAATAAACATTACGCTTACTGAATGTTTTTGTGAAAAATGTCTAATATTAATATGTTCTTCATTATCAATAACAAAATCTTCGGTAATATTTTGATATCTCATAACATTATTCCAAAAATTAACTCCTTGATTTTCTGATAATGATGTTAATTGTTCCATTGTGAATTGATATATTTTTAACATTTTTACAATATCAACTTTTTCTTTATTATCAATAATCCAATTTTCTGGTAAATTTGCTTTTTCCATCATTAATTCCCAATCACTAAATGCTTCTAATTTACATATTAGAATAATCATTTGCGGTGTTAATGTAGTTTCGTATAAAAAACATTTGATAATTAGTTTTTGATGTTCCTTACTATAAGTTGGAATGATACTGTCAATAATATAATTGATATATTTTTCTGAAAATTTAGATTCCGAAATTTGGTTTGAATAATAAAATTTTTTAAATAATGGTCTTAAAATTTCTAATTTAGATAAAGAGGTGTACTCATTAGACCATCTAATAGCTGGTTCAGTTACATTCTTTCCTTTGAAATAAGAAAAGAAACTACTTGATTCTCTAATAATATCATGAAAAATATTTCCAAATTCCATTTCCTCTTTATAATCATAAATAATATCCATTAAACCTTTTTCTTGAACTTTATCTAATAATATTTCTAATGTATCTTTATTACTTTCTTCTTTCATTTCTATTTTTTCTTCTACTTCTGAAATTTCTATTGAATAAACTAACTTAGTAAAATCATAATTTGATAAATCTCTATTAATTCTATTGAATAATGTTTTTTTAGAATCAAAATATCTTTCTGTGTAAAGTTTCTTTAAAGTAGTAATATCATAATGTTTAATAATATCCCAAAAATATTCTTCTGTTCTATTTAAATATATATTTTCATTGTGCTGACGCTGACGATTGAATTGATATTGGTCTTGGAGATTGGTATCATTATCATTATCATTATCATTATCATTATCATTTAAAATTCCAAAATTAGTTCCGAAATGTGTGTAATTCATTTTAGTAATATTAAAAATAAAATCAATTTTAAAATTTATTTGATATACATTTATTTAAAAAATCTTAATTATTTAGTGGAATTAAGATTTCAATGTCTGTTTTTGTTAAACATTTATTAGGAATTGATTTAATAAGAAACTCAATTGTTTCTGATTTTTTTAATGTATTGTGTATTTCATCTAATATTCTATCTTCTTCCTCAGGTGTTTTATTATTACATTTTATTACATATATATGATTTTCAGCATGAAACTTACGACCAAAATCTCGTGGTATTTTAGTACTTTTCACTTGAAAATTTCCATTTCCATTTCCACGGACTATTAATAATGCTGGTCCTTCAATTAATTTACTATCTGATTCAATATCTATATATTGACCTTTTTTATTATATATTCCATCTTCTTCGTACAATTTTAATTTATTATCATTAATATTGAAATCATATATCAATAAGTTTTTATTTTTATCTGTTGTTAATTTTTCTTTATGCTGGTTCCATACAATAGTTCCTGTTTTAACAGATATATCCATATCTTTTATAAAATGCTTATTCTTCAAAAAATTAGTATAATAATCTTTTTCGTATGTGAAAAATAAATAACCATTATGATTGAATGTAAATTTATCATTGTTGAATTTTTTACATTTATTATATTTTTGTAAAGTTAATATTAATGTATCTTGTTTTGTATCTAAAAAATCAGCGTGTTCTTTTACTGGTAAAATATTTAATATTTTAAAATTGTCATTAATATATGTTCTAAATTTATCATATGAATAAGTATTTAATATAGTTGTTGGAATAACAAATGATAAAATACCACGATTTTTGAGTAAATTAAGACATTTATGAATAAATAAGCA
>PIVQ01001467.1 GCA_003354055.1 Desulfobacteraceae bacterium
TTCAAGGTAGCGGAGATGGCTTTTACCGCTTCATAATCCCCAACCGAGGCTGCGGGAAAACCCGCCTCGATTACATCCACCCCCAGCGCCTCAAGCTGGGTGGCAATCCTCAACTTTTCCGCCTGGTTCATACTGGCACCAGGGGATTGTTCTCCGTCCCGCAAGGTGGTGTCAAATACAATAATCCGTCTGTCGTCATTCATTTGTCTATATCCTTAAATTTTATTTAATATTTGCCTGGTTCATTATTGAACTTATTTACCGGTATCCTGTTTACTAGTCTCCAAGGAAAGTTTGTATTGGAAACTGTCGGCCAATGCCTGCCAGCTGGCTTCGATAATATCTTCGGACACCCCGACGGTTGAGAAAATATTGTCGGTATCCCGGGATTCGATAAGTACGCGTACCTTTGAATCTGTTCCGTCGGATCCGTCAATCACACGAACCTTAAAGTCAACCAGATGCATGTCGTTGACACTTGGGTACACGGCAGACAATGCTTTTCTCAGAGCATTATCCAGTGCAGAGACCGGTCCATCTCCCTCTGCAGAGGTGATTTCGGTTTTGTCCCCCACCCGGATTTTGATCATCGCATGGGAATAACAGGGGCGTTCTTGATCTTTTTCCACGACCACCCTGAAAGATTCAAGATCAAAAAGTGACTTATACTGATCCGTAAGCTTTTCCATGATCAATTTGAGAGAACCTTCAGCTGCATCAAATTCAAACCCGTCGTTTTCAAGTTCCTTGATGTTTGAGACAATCATGGCCTTCCTGGATTCGTCATCCCCTAAGTCCACGCCAAGTTCCTTGGCTTTATAGATGATATTGCTCTTGCCCGATTGTTCGGAGACCAGCACGCGTCTTTGATTGCCAACAAGTTCCGGGGACATATGCTCGTATGCCCTCGGGTTTTTCATGATGGCGGATACATGGACCCCGCCCTTGTGGGCAAAGGCTGATTGCCCAACAAAGGGGCGGCTGCTCACCGGCGGAACATTGGCAGTCTCAGAGACAAACCTGGACAGGTTCTGAAGCTTGG
>PIVQ01000642.1 GCA_003354055.1 Desulfobacteraceae bacterium
AGTTTTTCCGCCTTTTTTTCACTGATCTGGTCCTGACAGAACTTATCCTTCTTTTTCAGCCGCTGGGCAATCTGGAACATTTGTTTGTTCTGGTGGACGGTGACCCGTTTTAACTGCTCATGCTTCATGGTAAGTTTGAATTGTTCCAGGCAGGCGGTTACCCGGCTTACGAGATCCTGATCTGTGGCTGGTGTGATCATGCAGGCATTGATTTCCGCTTTATTAATGGCCCGGATCACAAGATCTCCCTCGTTGGCCGGTACCATAAGCATGCGCTGGGTTAAAGGAGAAAGTACCCGTGCATTTTTTAATATATCATCCCCTTCCATTTTGGGAAGTTTGAAGCTTGAAATAAACAGGTGAAACGGTGAAGATTTTGATTCTTTAAGCCGAATCAAAGCCTTTTTTGATATGGTTTCATAGGTGATATCCCACCCCTGGTTTTCCAATACCTGAACCGTCCGGTTCCCAACTATCGTATCCGCTTCAAGAATGAGGATTCTTGGGGAAGATGCTTCAGTCATGACTGCTCCCAGTATCCGGTTCAGGCATTTCAATTCCGTTTCTCAATGCCAGATCACTAAATTCCCTGTACAGGGATGATATTGTATTTTCGTATAAAGTTTTAAAAAGTCCCTGTTTATCTGTTTCACTGGCATTGATAATAGAAATCATCCGGTCCATCACCTGGGTCGGGGTCAATGACGACTTGTCTGTTTTTTCGTTGAGTTGCTCTGCAAATCCCTTGATTTGCCCTTCCAGTTGCTCTAACTCATTCTCATGGAGTTTGGCCGATTCCATGAGTTCGCAATTGAGTTCATATAATTTTGCATTCTGTTTTTTTGCCAGGATAAAGAGCTGGTCACTATCCAGATGGCGTTCGTACATTGCTATCCCTGACTGTATCGCCTTGACCATGTCGTCATGTTCCCAGGGTTTTGAAATATAACTCTGAACAGCGCCTTTGTTGACCGCTGTGATTATGGTATCCATTTCCGAGTAGCCGGTCATAAGAACGCGAATGGTTTCCGGGGTGATTTTCTTGGCCCGGGCAAGGAACTGAGTTCCTTCCATTCCAGGCATGCGCTGGTCGCATATGATAAGGGAAAAGGGCGTTTTCGTGTTTTTAAGCCGTTCAAGACCGGCTTCTCCGGATTCAGCGTAAGTGGATTTTATTTTCAGGTTGTCAAGAATGCGGCCTATAGCCTTGCCCACGACTGCCTCATCGTCGATAATTAAAACCCGGTGTTCCTGTTTTTTATGCCCCTGGCTGCGTGTCATTGAAGAGGGTCCTTAAGTTCATTGGCTATAGTCTAAACAGAATACAGATGCAATCAGTGTAATTGGAATAGCCTGCAAATGCAATAATAAAAGGCCATTAGCGGGATTTGAACATTATCTGAACAATTTTCGTCTAAGCCTTTTTTCGTATTTTTTGACAGGGAAGGTTCTTTCTTTTGAATTCACCGTAAGATTCTGATATCTTAGAGAAAGGAATAATTAAAGGCAGGAGGCCATTTATGAGAATTAATTCCAATATTGCATCCCAGCAGGCAATTCGCCAGGCAGGTATTGCCAGATCGGGGCTCTCCGATTCCCTTAATCGTATTGCCACGGGGAAAAAAATAAACTCCGGTGCGGACGATGCTTCAGGAATGACCATTGCGTCCCGTCTCAAAAGCCAATCCCTTTCCATGGGCCAGTCCATGAAAAATGCTAATGACGGCATATCCGTTACTCAGGTCGCAGACGGCGCCCTGGGCCAGATGACCGAAATCCTCCAATCCATCCGTACCAATGTTCTGTCAGCGGCGAATGGCACCCAGTCGCAGGAAAGTCTTCAGGCGATCCAGAAGGATATTGATGGGTCATTAACAGCATTGAACGAAATCGTAGACACTACCCGGTTCAACGGACAATCTCTGCTTTCGGGAAGCTTTACCAATAAGAGTTTTTCAATCGGCGAGGGCAGCAGCATTGATATCTCCATCTCATCTGTGGAAACGGATCATCTGGGCAGCAGTGACTCAGGCTTTTTATCAGGTATTGATGTGACTACGGCCGAAGGAGCCCAGAATGCTCTGGAAACTGTGGATCAGGCCATGGATCAGATCAGCCAGGTCCGGTCAAATGTAGGATCCACTCAGAACCATTTTGACAGTGCCATACAGGGCCTTTCCACCGGCATAATTAACCTTGAGGCTGCTCAGTCCCAGATCATGGATACAGACCTGGCAGAGGAATCCATGATCATGAACCAGATGAAGTTGCTGGAAAAAACCTCGGCCTTTGCCCTGACCAAGGCAAACAGCTCCCAGGATCATCTGCTTAATCTGATCGCGTAATAGCACCCCTTATTTTAAAATTAAAAAAGCCCGGGCAACTTGCCCGGGCTTTCTTTTTGGTTCATCTATTGGGTTCGGACAGGCTGAATCAGTGGCTGACCGAAAACCCGTGCTTGGATGAAAACTTGCCCATATGCAAGGCGCAAGAATATATGAAACCGGAGTGTACTGTAGTACATGAGGATTTCATATGTTCACAGCAACGCGGCAGATGGGTGAGTTTTCGTTCAAGCACTAATCGTCCTGGTCCTTCCACTCAAGGGTCCTGTCCACGGCTTTTTTCCATCCTTTATACAATGTATCTCTCTTCTCCTCTTCCATTTTGGGTTCCCAGGTGGAATGAACATGCCAGTTTTCTTTTAAGGCATCTGTATCCGGCCAGAATCCCACGGCCAGGCCTGCGGCATAGGCTGCGCCAAGTGCTGTGGTTTCAGCGACTCTGGGGCGGGTAACCGCCACATTTAGCATATCTGCCTGGAACTGCATCAGGGTGTTGTTGGCCACCATGCCGCCGTCCACCTTCAGGGATTTAAGATCCAGTTCATCTCCCATATCCGCAAGAATGGCTTCGGCAATATCCTTGGTCTGGTATGCTGCAGCTTCCAGAACGGCCCTGGCAATATGCCCTTTGTTGGCAAATTGGGTAAGCCCTGCAATCACGCCTCTGGCATCGGACCGCCAATAGGGGGCAAACAGGCCGGAGAACGCAGGCACGCAATAGACATCCCCGTTATTCGGCACCGTGTTGGCCAGGGTTTCGATCTCAGGCGCATCCTTGATCAATCCCAGATTATCCCGCACCCATTGAACCAGGGCACCGGCATAGGCAATGGAGCCTTCCAGGGCATAGACCGGGGCTTCGTCTCCGATCTGGTATCCCAGGGTCGTGAGCAGGCCGTGGTTGGAGAACCGGATTTCATTGCCCGTGTTAAATAAAAGGAAACAGCCCGTACCATAAGTGTTCTTGGCTTCACCCGGTGCAAAACAGGTCTGGCCGAACAGCGCGGCCTGCTGATCACCCAGAGCACCGCCTATGATAACTTCGGTTCCCATAGGGCCGGACGGGTCTGTGCTGCCGAAACTTACGGCATCTGAAGAGGGAACAATTTGAGGAAGACAGGTCTCAGGAATCCCCATGGCCTTGAGGATATCCTTGTCCCAGGAAAGGGTCTTAAGGTCCATGAGCAGGGTTCTGGAGCCGTTTGTCACATCAGTAACATACCTGCCCTTGCCCGGACCGCCGGTAAGGTTCCAGATTACCCATGTATCCATGGTACCGAAGTATGCTTCACCATTGTCTACAGCTTCCTTTACCGCCGGTACATTATCAATCATCCATTTGATTTTCGGTCCGGAAAAATAGGTGGCCGTGGGAAGACCTGTTGTCTGTCTGAAACCGTCTTTACCATGGGTTTTGTCCAGCTTCCTGCAGATTCTGTCAGTTCTGGTGCACTGCCAGACAATGGCATTATACAGGGGCTCACCAGTGTTTTTATTCCAGGCGACAACGGTTTCTCTCTGGTTGGTTACCCCGATGGCGGCAAGGTCATCACCCGTGATGCCGGCTTTTTTCAGGGCATCCTGAATCACTGTCTGGGTATTGTTCCAGATCTGCGCCCCGTCATGCTCAACCCAGCCGGGCTCGGGTAAAATCTGATCATGCTCCATCTGGCTCAAACCGATGATGGCACCGTTTTTATCAAATATGATAAACCGTGTACTTGTGGTTCCCTGGTCCACTGCCCCGAGATATGCTGCCATAGACATGGCCTCCTTGTGCGTTGCACGTTTTTGATTAAAAATTAATTAATTTGTACTTATCTTTAATAAAATTTGGAAAAATTGTCCAGTATAAAGGGATAGGCTCCGGATTTGATTCATTATTGTGATCGTTTTGATGATCT
>PIVQ01001468.1 GCA_003354055.1 Desulfobacteraceae bacterium
CATTTTGGATCGGATGCACCAAAAACAACACGGTTGATTCTGGCATGGATAATGGCACCCATACACATGATACAGGGTTCAATAGTCACATAGAGGCAGGTCTGTGTCAGGCGGTAATTCTTCAGGCGGTCAGAGGCCATGCGTATAGCATTTATTTCAGCATGGCTTGTGGGATCATTGGTTGATATGGGGCGGTTAAACCCCCGTCCGATCACCTTGCCGCTGTCATCCACAATGACAGCCCCCACCGGGACTTCATCTATCTCTTCAGCTTTTTGTGCCTCCTTAATGGCAAGCATCATGTAGTATTCATCATTCATCTCCAACCTACCCTTATATAAGCCTTTTTCTATAAGGTCAAATCATTATCAGCAATGCTATACAAAAAAATGACAAAAAAATCAGGGTTTCCCCGATTGAATTTATACTTTCCACCTGTTAGGATTTTTATGTCCATGACCAAATAAGGATCGGCTCCAAAATTATTTGATCTTTTGTTTTCAAAATACCCAGTTGGGGTCTTTTGTAAAAATACCCGTTTAAGGGGTTTTGGAAACAAGTTTCTGCCCTTCAGGGTATTTAGATCAAGTTATTTTGTAACGATTCCTAAGCAAATAATTCTATTCAGGTAAGTGGTTTCAATGAGGGTAATTCGATCCGGCTTAGACCGGAGAAGCAATATAAATCGGCGGCAGATGGATATCCCGCCAAAGAAGGAAAGACGCATTAAAGAAAGGCGTCAGCATGGTGAGCGACGGCATAAATGGGTCCGTTCCTCAAGATGGAGTTCCATTGATCTATCCCTGAGAAATCAATACTTCTGGCAAATGCTCAAATAGACTCCGCTTATTTTTTTTATTCTTGCCCAAGAATATTTCTTGAATTCCTGGGAAAAGCCTGATATATATCCCTGGTTGTTTGGGCGCCTGTAGCTCAGCTGGATAGAGTATCTGACTACGAATCAGGGGGTCGCAGGTTCGAATCCTGCCAGGCGCGCCACCAACGACAAGGGTTTCGGGCATTTGCCAGAAACCTTTTTT
>PIVQ01001469.1 GCA_003354055.1 Desulfobacteraceae bacterium
TGCTCTTTCAGGACGGGGTCCTTAACGATGCCCCCAAAACTCATCTGGGTGCCATATCAAATGTGCCGCCGGATCAGCGTATGGATCTGAAGAACAGCCTGGTGGACCGGTTTCCCAATGTGTCGGTGATTGATGTCACCCAGACCGCCGCCACCATCCTGGGTGTAACAGACCGGCTCTCTTTGTCTGTGAGATTCATGGCCTGGCTGGCCATCGGCGCCGGTATTGTCTCCATTTTTTCCATTGCCCGGCATGAGGCCAGGAAAAATCAGAATCAGATCAACCTGCTCAAGGTGCTGGGATGCGACTCTTTCACCCTCCAGACCATCAGCCTCATCGAATTCGGCTTCATTGGCTTCATGGCCAGTCTTTTTGCCCTGGGATTGAGTGTCGGTTTTTCCCTGGCCATTTCCTGGTATTTTTTTGACAGTCTCTGGCTGTTTGATCTCTGGTACCTGACCGCTATTCTGGTACTTGCCACAGGGGTATGCATGGGCACAGGCCTTTTGGCCGTCCGAAAGATTATGAAAACCCGGCCCCTGGAATTGCTGTCAGGCAACTGATACCCGATTGGCCGGGTTGGTTTGTCCCCTTTGGGTGACCATTTAAAATTTGAGGATTTAATGATCAAAAAGGGTGTCGTGGGATGTCGCTTTTATCTTCAAGCTTTTCTTGACAAAACAGGAGGATAGAGTCTATAGTTCTGAATCGAATTTCTTTAAATGTCAGTGTATTATCATCTTCAATCTTTCAAGAATCAAGGGAGAAAATCATCATGGAAGAATACCAATCAAACAAAGGTATAGACCCTAAATTGTATGAAAATGTCACCCCTCCGACACCGGAACACGATAACGTCTCGGTGCCGGCCGAAGCTGAAGACGAAAACCTGGCTGATCTTGCTACATTAACCATGGCGGATTTTTTAAAACAGGAGGAAACGCCTTTTACCATAACCCTCCCCGGGGCAGGAGATGTCGAATTTAAATTAGATGAGGTAAAGCCTTTTACCAGCCAGGTCGATGATGCCGTCATTGC
>PIVQ01000643.1 GCA_003354055.1 Desulfobacteraceae bacterium
GTCATGTGGGCACCGTCGCAGCAGGTATGATATCCTGTGATTTCTGCAAGTATGGGCGCATTGCGTTTCATCGCATGATTCATCTCTTCCAGAATCAGGGTACCGGCTCCTTCACCCACGACAAGTCCGTCACGGTTTTTATCAAATGGCCTGGGACTGGTTGTAGGATCGGTTTGTCTGGAGGCGGCATTGAGCACGTCAAATACCCCGGCAGTTGACGGATGGAGTTCATCAGCACCACCGCAGATCATTAAATCCTGGTATCCGTAGGCAATGGCCTCAAAGCCGCTTCCGATGGCCTGGGTGGAGGTGGCACATGCTGAACAGGGGGACAGCACCCGTCCGCGGACGCCTAACATGGCAGCAAGATTGGCGGCTACGGAATGGTTCATGATTTTCATGAAGGCGGTTCCTTCAAGCCGGGAGATGCCGCCGGTTTTAGAAAAATCATTAAATAAGGTCTGAAGGATTTCTCCGGATCCTGTGGTGGACCCCATGGCAACACCTGTGCGGCCCGATTGTAGAATATCTTCGTCAATGCCGGACAATGCCAGTGCATCCAAGGTGGAAAGTCCCGCCATGATCGCCATTGATCCCATGGTTCTGCGGTCTTTTCTTTTGATCCGCTTTGGGGCAATGTCCCTGCACACACCGGCAAGGCGTACCTTCAGGTCTTTCACGGTTTCCCACTCCGGCATGGGGACGATACCGGTACTGCCGTCTAAAAGGGCGGTCCAGATTTCATCCATATGGTTGCCGATAGGGGAGACAATGCCCATACCGGTGATAACCACCCGATTCATAGGGTCTCCTTTT
Source organism: Desulfobacteraceae bacterium (assembly GCA_003354055.1). The sequence continues at coordinate 817 of PIVQ01000643.1, forward strand.
GGCAGTTCCGGATTTTATTCATTAAATCCCCTGCAGGATAGAGTCTTGAGCAGAGGTTGACACTGGAGGAGACGGCACCGTGAATCCCGGAGAAGCCGATGCTCTGGCCTGTGATAAACAGGTTCTTCACCCGGGTTGCCGGGCTGAAGAAACCCTGCATAAAGGCCTGGGCCGTTTTTTTGATGCCGTAGGCCGTGCCATCTGGAGTCAGGGTATACCTGGCAAATGTATTCGGGGAGTAGGTATCTATAATTTTAGCCCGGCTTCCGGCACCGGGAAAGGTGGTTTCGATCTGTTTCATTACTTCTTCGGCCAGTCTGGCTTTCGTTTCCTTGTATGTTTGTTTGCCCGGCACATTGTAAGTGGTTTGCAATAGGTCCCCGTCCTCAACGGAAAGGGGGGCCAGGGCCGTGACGGCAAGGTCGGTTTCACCTGAATCCTTATTCGCTGAATTCTTATTCGTCTCAGGCAATGCACTTAAAAATATTATTGGCGGCGTTTCCTGTCTTTTGTTCTCCTGGTAGTGGGCATTCACATCCCAGCTGTCATAGATATATGCGTCATTATCCGCTACAGGGCAATTCTTTTTTTTCCATTTCATGGCAACACCGAAGAGGCCGGGTGTGTTTTTAGAATTTTGAAGCCGCTTCTCATATACCGGTCTGAAGGATTTTGGCGGACAAAGATTCGGTAGCAGGGCAGGGTGGCCCGAATAAATTATTTTTTTCGCTTTGATTTCTTCGCCTGTGTTCAGTCTGACGCCCGTGGCTGACCGGTCATGGGTAAGGATGTGGTCGATCCGGCTTCCGGTTTTAAGTGTCCCGCCCCTGGATTTAAAACTCCGGGTGAGGGCACCGGCAAAGGGCGTTTGGGTCTCATTGAGCCTGAAACTCGAATTCAGGTAGGCATCCGTGATGAGGAAATGTGTCATCACCGGGCATTCATGGCTTGACAGTCCGAATAGCGGGTTATTGGCAAAGAGGATGCTTTTGAGTTTTCCGCGGATGCCTATGGCGGAAAAATAATCATCAGCGGACTGGGTAAACCCGTGGGAGAGGCCCCGCTCCACAGAAATGCCCGGGTTGTACAGGGCAACACCGGATACACAGGTCTTCATGTCGTTGAAGTATAGTTCAATGGCTGCCGTATGGGACGGAAATGTTTGGATCAGTTTCCTTTTATATGCGCCGTGCCCCTGGGGAACCTTAAAGCAAACTTCCGGAAAATAGTAGGATTCAAATCCGGTTTCCGACAGGGGAACCAGAGAAAGCCTATCTGTCAGCCCCAGATAGTTGAAATAATACCACAGTGCCTGGTTCGGTTTAAGCGCCCCCAGGCGGTGGACTCCTGTGGGGAAATTCATGCCTGCCCTGCGGTAGATCTGAGTGAGACCGCCGGCATGGTCATGTTGTTCCGTTATCAGGACACGCTCGCCTTCTCCGGCCAGAATGATACCGGCGGACATACCGCTGATGCCTGATCCGATGATAATGGTGTCAAATTGCTCTGATATCATTTGCCTGCCTTTTCAGTGGTAAGGGGGATCTGTTCTGATTCCGGTCCCGTCCTATAATTTTGTCCGGGCTGCGGGGACAGCCACCGTTCCGCAAGAAAGGGGATAAGCACAAGGGCAAGAAACAGACTGACCAGCATACCGGTCAGTCCTGCCGCGCCAATGGAAAAAAGGGCTTTATGCTGTGCAAATATCAGGCAGGCAAAGGCCCCTATGGTGGTCATGGCGCAAATCATCACCGCCCCGGGTGTGATGTGATCCTCTGTTGCATCAGTATGTATTGCATGGTGGGCCAGGAAAATGGAAAAATCCACACCCACCCCGAAAACAAATATGATGAATACAATACTGATCAGATTGATGGGAATACCTGCAAGTCCCAGCAAACCTGCCGTGATGATGGCGCTCAAACACACAGGTGTAATAGTGATCAGAACGCGTTTGATGTCTCTTTGCAAAATGAAGAGGATGAGAACCATGGACAACGCGGCCCAGAAGATAAAGTGTTTGAATTCATCGGCAACAAGTGTGGTTACTTTTTTTATAAAATAGGGTTTGTCCAGGAAAAGGGTGCCGGGAAGGTCCCTGGCAAGGCCTGCCTTTATTTCCGGTATTTTAGACTTATCTTCAATCGTTGCCGTGGTCAGAACCAGGACCCTGTCCTGTTCTCCGATTTTCTTTTCCTTCCTGACAATCAGTTTTGATTTTATCAGCGGATAGATGACCAGGGGTTTGAAATCATTAAAGGAAAAATGATCTCCGCCGCCTTTGTTGTCTTTGTAGAAGCGTTTTAAATCAGTAAAAAAAGGGGCAAAGGCGGTTTTAGTAAATCCCTGTCGATCACAGGCGTCTGCCATGTCCTGTTCCAGTTTTCGGATGCGTTCCAGAGGAAAGGTTGCCATAAAGGATGCAAGCTGAGCCTCTCTTTTTTCAACGGACGGGAAAATCTGCGACAATGAAGCGGTTTTGGTTAATTGTTTTTCAGTTTCCATTTCTTTGAGGACATCAAAAAGGGCATCGTTTTTTTCAAGGGCTTTTTCAATGGTTGGGGCCTGGATCATGAATATGGAGGGAGATCCCTGTCCCCAGGTTGCAAGGAACCGGTCCATGTCCTTCTGGGTGTCAGGTGTCAGGTGGTTCAGGGAGGAAATATCCCCGTCAAATTTAAAGCTGCCAAGTCCGGCAACACCTGTCCCCAGAAGTACCAGGCATGCAAACAATAGAAGCTTGAAATGCCTTTGTCTAAACGCCATGAGTCCGTTGCTCAGCCTTACAAGGGAGATAAGCGGTGTCCCGGGTGGTTTGGGCCTGAGCATGATAAAATATTTTAAAATGAACAGGGTAAAAAATGCAGCGCCGAAAATTCCAATAACAGCGATCCATCCCATCTGCCGCTGCCCGGGCAGAGATGAGAAGAAAAGACAGGCAAACGCTGCCATGGTAGTGGCGGCTCCGGTGATCACCGGCGGTTTTAGACGATGAATAATTGATTGGGTGTGTGTTGTCCCAAGGGTATCCACATGGAAAAGAATGTGGATGCCGAAATCCACGGTAATGCCCATGAGCACTGCACCGCACCCAAGGGCAATGGCTGATACTTCCCCGGCAAAAAAACCGGTAACAGCCGCAGCAAAGGTCAGGCTGACAAGGGTCGGAACAAAAATCAGGATTACGTGAAAGATCCGGCTGAAAAATAAAATACCAAGGACCAGAATGCCGACACTCAACACCAGAATAGCCCGTTTGACATCAGCCTGAATTGTTGTTGAATTGTCCAGGGTGGCCGGATGAACCCCTGAGAATCCAACCTGGATGTCACTCCCCAAAGCGGTTATAAGGGATGTTTTTTCTAAGGTAAGAAAGTCAAACATTTTGTGGCTTTGCCGGGTGTCCACAGCGGGAAAGG
>PIVQ01000644.1 GCA_003354055.1 Desulfobacteraceae bacterium
GTTGCCAGGGATACCAGGATCTTATTTTTCTTATATTCCAGAATGGGGGCAATACCGGAAGACAGGTACATGTTTGATTCCGGGTTGTGGGAGACAGCCACGTTCCTGGCCCTGTAAATATCCATGTCCCGCCGGGACTGCCACACGGAATGGATGGAGATATAAGGGCCGTCAAAGGCGCCCATAAAGTCCAGCAGAGGCACCGGCGAAACAGAGGGAGGGGCTGCCCATTTTTCCAGCAGAGCACTTTCTTGCCGTGTCAGCCTTTCCCTGCCACTGTCATTTTCAAGGATGTACCTTGCCATACGGCGCATCCATTCCACTCCGTCCACATTGGAGGGGGAACCTTCTGCATGGATAATAGAAAGTTCAGCGCGGATTTTGGGGGAGAGCTTTTCACCGAAGGTGTCCAGATAGTCTCCCAGACTCCGGTAAAAGTCCCGCTGCTCCCGGACATTCTCCATGGTGTGCTCGGTCATGGGCAAATTCAGTTTTTTGGCCAGAGTAATCGCATCGTACACTGCTGGCACGGGGAAAAAGGAAAACGGGCCGTGGCCCATCCAGAGATCCAGGTTTGGAAACCTTTCCTGCAGACCGGTAATCACTTTTTCCTTGACCGGACGGGGCAGGAAACCGCATGGATTCCAATAGACCAGGGCGCCGCCCATGGCTGAGTCGGTAAGCGCCCTGGCCGTGGCATCCAGGGAAAACTCGCTGAAGTTAACCGAGGCAAAATCCGCCACAGTGGTGATGCCGGACAGCAGGCCTTCGCCGACTGCAGCCAGAGTGGCCTGGTACAACTCCTCTTCTTCCAGGTAATGGGCAAGCCTGTAGATGCGCACCCATTCCTGAAGGTTCCCGTTGGGATAATACCCCTTGGCCAGGTGCTGCCAGAGATGGGTATGGGTGTTGACAAACCCGGGCAGGGCCACAAGAGCCGTACCGTCAATGATTTTGTCCCCCCCGCTTCCGGACAAGGGCTGGTCCTGCAACGCCAGGATTTTTCCGTCCTTGACGATGATTTCCTGGTTGGGCCTGATTTCCATGTTGACCACATCCACCACGGTGACGTTGCGGATAACGATATCATTGGCATGTGACGGGCCTGTAACAAAAAGGCACAGAGCCAGGGTTGTGAAAAGAAGTCGCTTCATTCATTCCTCCTGTTTTTTTGTAACGATTCCTAAAAGCTGTGAAAATAAAGAATGTCTGCCGGAACAAAAAAACGCTATTGTCAGAAGATCAATCTAAAGAATTTTGAGACCCTATGATACAGCCTGGGTTTTATCCAGCAACTGGTTAATACTGTTCACGTAATCTTTGTTCTGACAGGGTTTTGAAAGATGCTCGATATAGCCGTCTTTTTGTTTCAGCGCTTCAATGGATTCTAAAAATTCGATATTCCCTGAAATGAACAGTATCGGTACTGCCCTCTTGGTTTTTCGGATATGATGGTATACATCCAATCCATTGATCTTTCCCGGAAGGATATAGTCTAAACTGATGAAATCGTATGGGTTGCTGTCAAATAAATCCATTGCAGCCTGCCCGTTTTTTGCCGTATCCACATTATGATTGCAGGGTGCCTGGGACAATACCTTGTATTGTACATTTAAGATATCTGTTTCATCTTCCACAAGAAGAATGTTTTTTCCGGAATAAGTGATACCTTCCCTTATCTCTGTTACTTCTTCCTTTGTTAATTCTTTTTTAAAAACGGGCAGACGGATTATAAATTTAGTCCCAAAGCCGACTTTGGACTCAAATGAAATATCCCCCTTATGCTGTTCAATATATTTTTTGATGTTGGACATTCCATAACCCGTCCCCTTTATGCCGGTTTTATAAACACCCGCGATATCGTTACTTCCCTTTAATGTGAAAGACGGCAGATAAATATCGTTATGATGTTCCGGAGGAATGCCACACCCGTTATCCTCAATTTCAAAGCAGATATTTTTACTGCAGTTGTACGTTTTAATCTTCAATTCAGGATATTTTGTCACACTGAGGGCATGAACCGAATTTTGTATAAGGTTTACGAGTGCATGCTCGATCATTCCCGGATCGGCAAGCAAATCAGGTAGCCCTTCTTTGTCTTCTTTTATAACCTTGATTCCTTTGAGATCCCTTTTCAGCAGGTTTAAAACAAGATCAATTTTTTCATTGATCCTGAAAAATTCCTGCTTGGGTTCATGGTCTTTTGCAAAGGCAACCAGGTTTTTTGTTAAATTCTTTCCCCTTAAGGTCTGTTGAAAGATTAACTCAAGAGATTCTTTTGTTTCTATATCCTTGCAGTCAGCGAGGGACAATTCGGCATTGCCCATAATAATGCTGAGAATATTGTTGAAATCATGGGCCATTTTCCCGGCTATTTTTCCCACAAGGGCGAGCTTTTTTTGTTCCCCTGCTATTTTCTGTGCGTTGATTTTTTCTTGTTGCGCCTGTTTCAGCTGGGAGATGTCATGGGCCACAGTCCGGGCCCCCACCAGGTGACCGTCTTTATAAATATAGTCATTGTTAAGCACCACGCTTAACTCCTGCTCACCGCCCTTCTTAAGAATGGTGTATTCGGCAGTGTTTGCCGCAGCTTTACTCACGGTAAGGTCTGCGAATCTTTTGATAAATACGTTACGGCTTTTTTCCGTTAACAGATCCAGAGGGTTCATGGATAAAAATTCTTCTTCAGAGTATCCGGTATATGAGCACATCACCTCATTGACACTGATGAATCTGTTATTTTCAAGATCAAACTCAAACATCCCCGCCGGTGCATGGTCGAAAAGCTGCCGGTATTTTTTCTCACTGACTTCCATGGCCTCTTCTGCGCGTTTTTTTTCTGTGATATCAACGAGGAACCCATCCCAGAGGATACTGCCGTCCGGCATCATTTCCGGCGTTGACCGCGCCTCAAGCCATCGTTCCACCCCGCCGTTCAGATACCTGATAGACTCATGATACGGTTCAAGATCCCTGGCTGATTTTAGAACCCCCTCAAAAAAGGAGTCCCGGTCCTCGGGGTGGACCATAGCAAGAAAGACAGACGAATTTTCCATAACAGCTTTGGCGGGAAAGCCCATAATAGAATTCACGGCAGTATTAATGAACGGGAAGCTGAACGTTCCATCAGGAGCCATCCTGAACTGGTAGACAACGGCGGGGGACTTTTCCGAAAGCCGCCTGTATTTGGATTCACTGGCCAGCAATGCCTTTTGGGCGAGTTTGCCTTCCTCAATTTCATTTTGAAGTGACGCATTGGCTTCCATCAATTCCCTTGTTCGCTCTTGAACAAGCTTTTCCATATTGATGTTGGCAATTCGCAGTTTCTCTTCTATCTGAGTGCGTTCATCAATTTGCGACATCAGTGCAGACTGATCCGATTCAAGCTGAGTAACCATCCAGTTAAACGACTCGGAGAATTCACCCAGATACTCGGTCCGCTGACCTAAATCCCCACTGGCGATCTGTTTTGTCTGCCAGGTAAGATGCCTGAGTGCGGCCTGGATATTTTTTAACCCGTCTGCCACCGGAAGGGATGAATTGATTTTTGAATAAAGCTCCCCCTTTGACAGTTTCAATGAATCTTCAAGCAGAGCTTTTTGATCCATTATCAATCTGTTGACGAATCCCCCGACCTGGTTGATTTCATTCTCTTGATCCGAATGAACTAAAAGATCAGGAATCTGTCCTTTCAAAAGATGGTACAGGGCAGAAGATATTGCATCCAACCTTTTAATATCATTTTCTTTCATACGACAGACTATTCCTGTTTTATTTAATTCTTTTGGCCTCAAATCGGCAGACCCGCTCACCCGTGCACCAGCAATCAACTTCCTTCACATTAAATTTTTCACCGGTAAAGGCCTCGAAGATCCCTCCGATAAAGCCTTCATCAAAGGTACAGATGGCCTCCTCCTGCAGGGGCAATCCTGAGCAATCAAGGTCTTCTTCAACGGTAAGTGTGAATTCCAAATTATCCAGATCACTGTTTTCCAGACGGAGTATACCGATATTAAGGTCTTTTAAAACCTCCTGAGCCTTGGAGATGAGTTCATTGAAAGACGCAACCGGTGCAATTAGATTTTCATAAACAGCTTTCCCTGAATTATGACCTGCATCGTAAAATATTTTTCTGGCTGTTTCAACATCCGTATGTTTTATGGCAGAGTCCCGCAAAGTATACTGCATGAGCCGATAAACAGCCACACTTGCGGTTGGACCAAGATTAGG
>PIVQ01001470.1 GCA_003354055.1 Desulfobacteraceae bacterium
TGTCAGCGCCGGAATGAAAGTGGCGTGATTTGTCCGGTTTGAAAGTACCGGATCGGTGCCAGCTGGATCTTCTTTGAAACCTTCCTTTTAAATCTTTTCTTCGTCTTCTTTGACCCCCCTCTGTTTTGATGGTGGGTTTTCTTTTGACCCTGTCTTTTCATCCCGCAAATTCTGGGATGATGAAAAAGAGAAGACGTCGTAAATGCCTGCATTGTGGTGAGTTGTATTCCCCTGATCCCCGAACACGCGAACGGCAACGCTTTTGTTCCAGTCCTGAATGTAAGTGGGCGAGTAAGCGTTTCAGCCAGCAGCGATGGCTTAAAAAAACGGCCAATCGCGACTATTTCAAAGGCGCGGATCAGGTGGAGCGTAACCGTGTCTGGAGGAACAATCATCCGGGCTATTGGAAAAAGCCGCCCTTAGCGAAAGAACCGCTACAAGATGAGTCGCTGATGCAACCTGCTGTGCTGCTTGGACTTATCTCCACTTTGGCGGGGAGTGCGCTACAAGATGACATCGCGCCTTTTATTCGAAACATGCAGGCTCGGGGACAGCAGATTCTGGGCAGTGGGCTCGGATCACAACCCAAAGGAGAACATTATGTACAAACAACCTCTTCGCCCCGACCGTCTGCGCCATGTGCCAGCGCAGTTCAGCTGGGTCGATCACCGCTTGGTCCGTGAGGGCCATCTTTGCCACACAACACCTGAGGGACTTGCACTTTATCTGTTCCTGATCACGGTCGCGGATGCCCAGGGGATGAGCTATTATGGTGACACGCGCTGTGCGGAACATCTCGGGATGGATATCGCCTCTGTGCAGGCCGCTAGATGCTCTCTGATCAACGCGGCACTGAAGCCCTTGGGACTCCAGCCCTATGACGTGGGAGTAAGTTCGCAGGTCAGCGCCAACTCTCAGTTCCGCATCGTGCTCGACACCAACAAATACTCGGTCCCCGCCGAATACGCCAGTCGTCGACTAACCCTGCGACAATATCCCGATCAGGTGCTGCTCTATCCAGCCAAAGCAGCCCAAA
>PIVQ01000645.1 GCA_003354055.1 Desulfobacteraceae bacterium
AATATTTCATTTATTTTATTATGTAATATTTCTTTATTGAAACCTGGTGTTTTTAATATTAAACATCTACTTTTAATTGGTTCTAATAAGTTATTTATTGTATTACTCAATAAAATAAAACGACAATTAATAATATATTCTTCAATTATTTTTCTTAATATAAACTGGTCATCTACATTTAATAAGTGAATATTATGAATTATTATTATTTTATTTTTATTATCAAATACTTTTCTTGTTTGAATAAAATCTTTTATGATATCTTTTAAAATATATTTTTTATAAATACCTAAATCATTTAAATCTAATTCTATATATTCATTACTTTTATAAATTATATATTCTATTGGTTTACTACTTGTTTTATATGTACAGATATACTTTTGTTTTTTTATATTATTAAAGAATGAATATAATAAAGTTCTTTTTGCTGAACCACTATCACCATACAATAATATATTTGGTAAGTTTTCTTTATTTAAACTTTTAAATATACTTATGATATTTTTATATCTTAATTTTATATCTTCATCAAAATCTTCAAATGATTTTACTTTATATTTTTCATATAAATTGAGCATTATTAAATAAGTATATATCTAATAATAATGATTAAATTTTAAATTAATTAAAATAGTATATTTTAAATTGATATGTTATAAAGTGAATTTTTATGATGTTCAAACATATCTTTATAATCTTGTTTTTCTTTTGGAGTTAAGTTTGCTTCATTTAATAAATGAGGTCTTGTTTTTTCATAAACCATTCTTGTTATTCTATATATTTTATCATATATCATTTGTCTATTTGGTTCTTCTGCTTTTCTTGCTTCTTCATCTAATGTTGTTAAGTAATCTTTCATCATTTTATTTAAATGCATTGGGCTTGTTTGAATACGTTTATTAATAATATTATCTATTTTATCTATTCCCCATCTATTTTCTCCCATATGTATTTTACATTTATTACTTCTTGTATTAGTATATTTGATACTTCTGTTTTCTGCTTTCTTGATAAATGTTTCATCTAAATATAATTTTAATATTTCAGTACCTCCAATTCCACCTAATCTAAAATACATATTACTATCAATGATATTTTTAAAATCTTCTCTGCCTTCTATTTTTATATTAATTACTCTATTATCATTATGTGTATTATTAATATTTTGAGTATTATTATTGTTTGTTGTATTATTTGTTGTATTACCTTTTTGATTTCTTAATAATTTTTTTAATTCTTCATTTTCCTTTTTTAATTTTTCATTTTCTTTTTTAATCTTACAACCTTTATTTCTATGATAATAATAACTTGATTTATTCGTGTAAGTTTTTTCACAATCTACACAAGTATACACCTTTTTTTGGACTAATACTGAACTTTTCTGGACTAAAACTGGACTAAAACTGGACTTTTCTGGACTTTTACATCCTTTTTCAATATTCTTTAAATGTTTTTTTGTTTTAGTATGTCTTATCCAATTATTTTGATTCTTTATCCCCCGATTACAATACTCGCAATATTTATATACGTTTTCCATTCTTATAATATATGTATATATTTTATTTTTAACTGATTTTAGATGTAAAAAGGATGTAAAAGGATGTAAAAAGGATGTAAAAAGGATGTAAAAAGGATGTAAAAAGGATGTAAAGGTCCAGTTTTTTTACAGAGAGAGAGAGACGAGATATTTTTTCATATGTTTTCAGAAAAATAATGCAATAATGAAACCTTGGATATAAAATGGATATGTTTTAATTAGAATTGGATTTCATTTTGGTTTCATTTTAAAATCAACTTTCAAAAAAATTAATTTAAATATTAAAATTGAAATATATAATATAATAATAATGACTTCAACAACCCCAACCAAAATGAACTTAAACTTAATAGCATTAGTTGCCCGAAAACGTTCCGGTAAAGATACATTAGCAGATTATTTATGTAAATATCATGGTTATACGAAATATGCTTTCGCAGGACCACTTAAAAAAGCATGTGCTGAAATCTTTATGTTTGATGAATCACAAGTAGATGGTATAAATAAAGAAACACCAGATGAGAAATGGAATGGTTTATCAGCAAGAAAAGTATTCCAAATCTTTGGAACAGAAATGTTTAGACAAAAATTAGGAGATTTCTTTCCAGAATTAGATGAAATTAAAAATAACTTTTGGACTTATAGATTTGAAATGTGGTATAACAACTTTAAACAAACAAATCCAAATGGACGTGTTGTCGTTTCAGATGCTCGTTTCCCAAATGAAGTAGATATTATTAGAAAATTAGGAGGTTCAGTAATAAAAATTCATAGAGATACTGGAATGGCTCAAGATAATCATTCATCAGAAAAGAATATTGATCTAATTAAAGGTGATATTGATATTACAAATAATGGAACAATGGAAGAATATTATAATAAAGTAGAACAAATCTTCAATAAAAAAGTAGATAAAAAAATCTATTTGAGAAATCAAATAAATAAAATAATAGAAAGAACAACAGATTACATAGATGAATTTGGAACTAAGATGTGTAAAGATAGATTTTGTTTATATTATAATATGAATTTTACACATCTTTTAGGAAGACCATTTACAACTCCAATATATCCAGGATCATTATTAGTAATAAATAAAAAAGTAGAAAGTATAGATGACTTAGAATTATTAATAGAAATATTATTTAAATTACAAGGATTTTTTGGAATGATAAATAAGTAAGTTTAGTATTTTTTCAATTATTACAAGATTAATTTAATCTTATAATAATATATACAAAATATATCACAATGACCGATGATAATAAAAATGATAAAAATGATAAAAATGATAAAAATAAACTAAAAGATGATAAAAATAAAAAAAGAAAACACCCAGATAATGACAATAATGATAAAAATAAACCACCAAAGAAAAGACCGAGACGTTCTCGTCGTTTAAAAGATGTAAAGAGAGATAATGGAGAAGAAGTATCACCTAATTCTTCTGATAAATCAGATAATAATGAAGAACCACCAAGTCCAATATTAAAACCAAGAAAAATAAAATTATATACAAACAAAGAAGATAAAAAAAAGAAAAAAGAAGATAAGAGAACAGATATAAATGAAATAGAAAGAAATATAGACGATATATTTTCAATAATATTACATGGTCCACCACGACGACCGTTTAGATTGAATAATAGAAAAGAGGAAGAAGAGAAAGATTATTATGAAATAGATGAAGAAGAAGGAGAAGAAGAAGAAGAAGAAGAAGAAGAAGAAGAAGAAAAAAAACCGGAAGAGTTTATAGAAGAATTAGATATGGGTAAATTAAAAACATTAAAAGGACTAATGGAAATAGCAGAAAAATATAAAGATATTAATAATAAAGATATTAAAGTATTAGTATCATTAATAAATGAAATGAAAGAATTAGATACAATGGTAGGAATGAAAGATATAAAAAATATAGTAGCATCTCAAATAGTATTTTTAATTCAAAGATTTGGAAAAGAAGATATGATGCATACTGTAATTCAAGGACCTCCAGGTGTAGGTAAAACAAGTTTTGCGAAAATATTAGCAAAGATATACTTGAAGTTAGGATATACAAAAAATAGTAAATTAATAATTGCGAAGAGAAGTGATTTAATAGCAGGTTACTTAGGACAAACAGCAATAAATACTCAGAGATTAATAGATAAAGCTCGTAAAAATGGAAGTGTAATTTTTATAGATGAAGTATATAGTTTAGGTCCAGGTAAAAATAGTAACGGAGATTCATTTTCAAAAGAATGTATAGATACAATAAATCAAAACTTAGAACAACATAGAGATTTTATTTGTATTATTGCTGGATATAAAGAAGATATAAAAAAATGTTTTTTTTCAAGAAATGCTGGTTTAGAAAGAAGATTTCCTTGGATATATAATATTGAAAAAGTAAATTATAAACAATTAGAAAAAATATTTATTTCAATAGTAAGAAAAAATGATTGGAATATAAATGAAAAAGAAATACCGAAAGAGTTTTTTAAAAATAATTTTAAATATTTTCCACATAATGGAGGAAGTATAGAAACCTTTTTTGGAAAAGTAAAAATGGTTTATTCAAAAAGAGTATTTGGAAAAATAAAAACAAATAAGATGAATATAACAAAAGAAGATATTAAGAATGCTTTCAAAGTATATAAAAATGTTGAAATTGAAGACAGAACAGATAGTAATGCTCCGCCATT
>PIVQ01001471.1 GCA_003354055.1 Desulfobacteraceae bacterium
CAAAAAGTTGTTGTTGTTTGTACTCAAAGGGTATAAGTAGTGTGTGCCGGTATCAAAATTGCCTTTATTGACAGGCTTTTTGGGGCAATTTTTTAATGACCGGGAAAAGACAAAAAAATGAACACATATATACAAACAACCATGTTCCCAGCCCTGGACCGCCGGTTCCTCCAGCAAGCGCTCAGGGCAAAAAAAGCAAAAAGACTGCCGATTGAAACGGCCCTGGACCTTTTTCCCCGGAAAGAAAGGCAGCTTGTCTTCGCAGATTATTTTCCCGGCTTTAAATTCAGATAAGGCACAAAATCATAAATAAATCATCCATAACAATTAAATGCATTTTGTGCCCTGTTTGAGCTGATATTGAAGCTCAATTTTAATTTGAGACTGGGCCTATGACAAATTGTTACAGGATTACCCACCCGATAAGTGGCAGGGTGCATGGCTTTTGAGTTTGTGTAGTAAGCATTTCGTTTGCAAGTCGTAGCTTTTAGGTGTCGGGTCACGCATAGGACTTATACCATGAACACCGATATGGCATAAAATTTTTGCTTTAATAATTGTTATAATATATTATCAGTTGAACAAAATAAAAAAATAGGTTCGGCTCAGAATCAAATTAAAATATTTTGGATTTGAACTAAGCGTCATTTCCAACTGACATTGGGCACAAAAAGTATTTTCTTTCGATGGGTGGTTTATTTATGTTTTTGTGCCTTAGGAATCGTTACAAAATAACTTGATCTAAATTGTTTCCAAAACCCCTTAAAAGACAGGGTATTTTGAAAACAAAAGATCAAGTAATTTTGGAGCCGATCCTTATTCGTTAATTTAAGTTCGCTAACCATCAGAGGATAGTGTCATGAATAGATTAATGAAAATTTGCACTATTACTTTTGTTTTTTTCTTGATTTCTAATTTAGGGGCTGTTTCTAAATAATTCATTGCAACCAGACCAAGCAAGAAGCGATGAGCACCATCGCATTGTAGCTGCTGGCCAATTTTTCATATCGAGTCGAAACTCGCCGATAGGACTT
>PIVQ01000646.1 GCA_003354055.1 Desulfobacteraceae bacterium
AAGATTCTCCAGCACCACGGGTTGAACCAGCAAATAACGCTACCGGTACAGTCTTGAATCGCTTTGTTGTTGTGCTGCACTCCTGGTCATAACGGAACATATTTTTGTTATTTGCTATAACTATTTTTTTTCTTCTTCTTCGACAACCACGTTTACTGTGATTTCCGGTTCAACATCCTTGTACAGACGGATGGGAACCTTGTATTCACCGGTTTCCTTGATGGGTTCTGCCAGAAGAATTGCACGGCGCTCCACGGAAACTTCCTGAGCATCCAGTGCATCTTTGATATCATGGCTGGTTACGGAACCATAAAGATAAACTTCTTCACGAACTTTGGCTTTAATGGTAACGACAACCTCTTTGACTTTGTCTGCCATTTCTTCAGCCAGTTTTCTTTCTTTGGCAATCTGGAGTTCCAGTTTTGCCCGGGTTTGTTCCATCACCTTCCGGTTCTGGGGGGTGGCGAGTACTGCTTTCCCCTGGGGGAGCAGATAGTTCCGGCCATACCCGGGTGCCACGTCGCACTCTGAGCCGGCGATACCCAGTGTATCGATGGTTTCTTTTAATATGACTTTCATTATAAACCTCCAAAAATCCAGCCTGCTGCGGGCCGGTTTTTAATTTATTGGGTTGCTGTGGTTAGCTTTCGAAAATTGATCCAATTGTCGAAAAAACCCAGGCCTATTACCAGAATCAACACGTACAATTGTACGGCGATCAGGCAGTAACAAAATATCTTTAAGACCATGGGTGTCTTTTTTTTCTGGAAAAAAAAAGAAACAACAGCAATTCCTTGGAAAAAATAAACAAGCATTAAGATGATCAGGCAATTGATGCTGATGATTTTAAGGGGATCCATGGGTAGCATCAGGGTCAGTCCAAGACCTATGACCACCCAGACCAAAAAATCCGGTACACGGTATTGGTTTAGGTGTTCAATACTCTTGAGCCTGATTCCCTTTCTCAGGAGCAGGGACCGGATGATCAAAATATTCATCCAGATGGTGGTCATATAAGAGACCAGGAACATTCCCGGCAGGACCACTATGAACGCTGAGTTCAGCTGCTCAATCTGATCCTGCTCCATACCCATTTCCGAGTAAATTTCAGCTGTCATTTGAAAATAACGGCTCAGGTAATCCGACAGGATTTCCCCCATGGTAAGCCCCTGCGTAATGGTGTATAGGGCAAATGCGGCAAAAGCCGCGCCAGCCACCATCAAGCCGGTGGAAATCATGGTTTTCTGGATAGTGAAGTGCCGTTCAAGGTATTCTCCCAGAAAAAAACCGGTCATCAAAAGTGATCCAAAATAGAGTACGTCAAAGGCCAGTCCCCGTGCCATGAGCAGTAGAATAAAAAAACTGACTGCCACAACAAGTCCGCCGCTGTTACGTCCCAGTTTCAGCCGGTAAAAAAGAACCGGAAGTGGAAGAAATAACAGTGCAAACACCCCCAGAAAGGGGAATGTAAAAACGATTCCGAATATCACAATACACAAAGAAATACCGATGAGGCTTTCTTTAATGACAGTCGGATGTGTTAGGGATAAAGGCACCTTTAAATATACTCCAAATATTTTATCTTAATGCATGGGGCGTCCCACAAACGGCAGCAGGGCGATCTGACGGGACTGCTTGATCGCTAACGAGAGCTGACGCTGGTGTTTTGCGCAGGTACCGGTAATACGTCTGGGGATAATTTTACCCCGTTCGGTGATGAATTGTCTCAGTGATTTTGGATTTTTATAGTTAATTTCCATACCATTGTCTACGCAGAACCTGCAGATTTTACGGCGCTGATAGAATTTGTTTCTTCCGCCGCTTCTTTGACCTCTATACATAATATATCTCCTTCTTTGCTTGAATTATTCCTTGGCTTCGCCAGCTTCTGCTGTTTCTTCAGCAGGTGCGGCCGCTTCTTCAGAAGTTTCTTTAGCAGCTTCTTTAGCAGCTGCTTTAGCAGGTGCTTCGGCAGGTTTTTCTTCAGCAGTTTCGGTTTCGCCTGCTTTTTTGGCTTCAGCTGCTTCGACTGCTTCAGCTGCGTCAGCGACTTCTTTTTCAAGGGATTCAGCAGTTACTTTGTCTGAAAGAAGGATGGTCATGTATTTCATGATACCGTCACTGAGACGGAGATTTCTTTCAAGTTCTTTTACAAGGTCACCTGTGCCGCCGTAAGTTAGGCAGGCATAGTAGCCCCGTAATTTCTTTTTGATTTCATAGGCCAACTTTTTGTTGCCCCATTCGTCAAAGTCTAAAAGAATACCATTTTCTTTGGTAATGATATTTCTGACTTTATCAAACAGCTCAGTACGTGTTTGATCCTGAAGATCAGGGTCAGAAATAAGCACAGTTTCATATTTCCTCATTTTGTCTCCTTACGGATATAAAGCCCCGGATTTATTAATTTATAGTCCGGAGCAAGGATTAGTACTTTAACCACCTGCCATTCAGGTGATTTAAAAAACCATTTTATATATCATTTTGATTGAAACGGGTCAAGATGAATTTGTTTTTAACCACAAGTTTAAATGTAGGGGGATGTGGAATGGCAAGAAAAGTGAGAACGGCTCGAACAGCGAGAAAAGAAAAGACGATTTGAAAAATGCAAATTGCATACAAGATTGGTCATAACCTATCGTCCGGTTAAATTTATGGTATGCGGATAAAAACAGTGTTATAATTTTTTAACTTATAATCGTTTTTTTTGGTTGGATAATGTTCAAAAAATCAGGAGTCTGATTTGAAAAATAGATTCTTCCAATGGGGGCAAACAAAATCAATAAGTTTGCAAAACGAAATAATTCGTCCATATACTTATTTAATAATTTGGATATCGATAGTATTAATTTTTGTATCTATATTTATTAATTATCAAAGCTCTTTAAAATTTATCAGAGATTTAGAATTGGAGCATTCATCGTATATTAAGAATGAAATAATTAATGTGTTGGATTCTCCATTTAAAATGAATCAGTTAAATTTAGATCTGTATAAATTAGGTGTAACTCAAAATTTATCCCCAGCCGATGTGCGGATTTTTTTTGCAAATCAGTATGAGCACTATGGAAATCTTACATTAATCGGATTCGGGATGGAAGATGGGACATATATTGATGTCCAGTTTCTGGATGGAAAGGATCTTTTTTCCAGTGAGCGAAATCCGGAAACAGGAGATCATAAAGGGTGGCGTATTGACCAAAGAGGAAAAGCAATTTTCCTTGACAGGGTTTTTGTTTATGACCACCGTGTAAGGCCCTGGTACACTGCTGCAAAAGACAATAAGGAAAAAGAACCTGGTTGGACACCGATCTATATCTCAATAAGTCCAAAATCAATGTTTTTATCTGCTACCCATCCACTCTATAGTGATTCTGAAAAATTTTTGGGTGTAATGGTTTCCAGTTTAAGTTTGACCGAGATAGGAAATATTATACGATCATTTCACTCCTTAGGGGATATGGATATATATATCCTTGAGAGAGATGGTAAAATTGTTGCTTCAACCCAACATGATATCCCCTTTAATGTGACAGATGAAGACCCGGAACGGATGTCTGCCGCAGATTTTCATGATAGTGTTTTATCAACGGTTTTCCAATCAAATAGCATAGCCGAAAATGATGTTAAATTAATGTGGATAGACTTAATTCCATATTTTGTTGGGGTTTATTCAGTCAACGATGGGCGGGGAGTAGATTGGCAGATGATAATCGTAAATCCTGCTGATAAAATGCTTTGGGAAATAGGATTTCGATTACTAATAATCCTTTTCTTTGCATTGCTCACTATTGGAATTGCAATATGGATTGGCAGAAGTATTGGGATTGGCATCACTAAACCGCTCCTGGAAATTAAGAATGCTGCAAATCAAATAGTACAAGGAAATTTAAAAGAAAGGGTAAGGGTGTGCAAGGATAATGAGGTGGGAGAAATGGGTATTTCCTTTAATAAAATGGGGGAGACAATCCATAATCTGGTTAATAAATTAGAAGAAAAAGTTGATGAGCGAACTGTTGATCTTCAAAATGCTTTAGATGAGATCAAAACTTTAAAAGGGATAGTGCCAATTTGTTCCGAATGCAAAAAGATACGTGATGACAAAGGATATTGGAATTTACTGGAATCATATATTGAAAAACATTCTGAAGCTTCCTTCAGCCATGGCATGTGTCCTGAGTGTTCAGACAAGCTTTACGGCAAAGAAGATTGGTATATTGATATG
>PIVQ01001472.1 GCA_003354055.1 Desulfobacteraceae bacterium
TTCCTCTTAAGTACAACAGGCAGTGGGGCTGTTATCGCCCCACTGCCTGCTGATTTTTTTTGTATACCGTATTACATAACTTTGGTTCTTAAGGATCGGCTCCAAAATTACTTGATCTTTTGTTTTCAAAATACCCAGTCTTTTAAGGGGTTTTGGAAATAATTTAGATCAAGTTATTTTGTAACGATTCCTAAGTCGTCAGCCGGAATGTTGCCCCGGCTGACGTTCCTTTATCGAACCAATGCCATTTTACGTCTCAAAAATGCGATCTGGGTCTGATGGGGCAGATCTTTGGGGCAATAATCCTCGCAACCCAGCAGAGTCATGCAGCCAAAGACACCGTCGTCATCCCCGATAATCTCATAAAATTCATCATCGGTCCGTTTGTCCCGGGGATCCAGATGGAACCTTGCCAGCCGCATAAAACCGACTGCAGACAAAAAGTCGGGGCGCATCCGTTTGGTGGCGCAGGCAGAGATACAGCAACCGCATTCAACGCAGCGCTCCAGATCATAGACCTCTTCCATTATCGCCGGATCCATCCGCTCTTCCAACTTGTCATAGTTGACCTTGTCGGCATCTATATCGTGAATCCAGGATTCCACCCGTTCACTCATGGCGCGCATGAATTTACCGGTGTTAACGGACAGGTCACCGATGAGTTCGAACCCGGGAAGGGGTAAGAGGGTGACGTTCCCGTCCTCAAACTTGCTGGTTAATGTCCTGCAGGCAAGATCAGGCGCACCGTTGACAACCATTCCGCAGGATCCGCAGATACCGGCCCGGCAGATAAAGTCAAACTGGAGCGAGGGATCCTGGTTTTCCCGGATATCGTTCAACGCAATAAAAATTGTCATCCCAGGGGCTTCCGTCACCTCGTAGGTCACCATACGAGGCTTGTCGCCCTTTTTCATGGGGTTATAGCGAAATATTTGAAATCTTAAAATTCTTCCTTCGTCACTCATTATTTGTACCCCCTGCCGATACGCTCGTTTTTACCTTTAAATTTTTCCGGAATATCCAAGGGATTCAGA
>PIVQ01001473.1 GCA_003354055.1 Desulfobacteraceae bacterium
CCCACAAAGGTCAGGATAGCCTGCTTCATTGTTATCATAGCCACCTTTGTAACCATTGTGGAACTGCTCATGCAGGCATATACCTACCAATTGTTCCTTAGCCTGGGTATATTCATACCCCTGATTGTTGTAAACTGTGTCGTTCTGGGACGTGCAGAGGCCTTTGCCAGTAAAAACGGCCCCATCATGTCCATTGCAGACGGTCTGGGCATCGGCATCGGCTTTACCCTGTCCATGGCGGCCATAGGCGCTGTCAGGGAATTCTTAGGTGCCGGCACCATCACCATCTGGGGCGGCAACCCTGTCTTTGACATGACAACGATCGCGGCCGGATTCCAGCCCTTTACCTTTATGGTTGAAGCACCCGGAGCCTTTGTGGCCCTGGGGTTAATGCTGGCTGCCATGAACCTCATTCCGAGTAAATAAGGAGACCATCAATGGAGTATTTTGAATTAGCCATAGGATGTATCTTCATCAACAATATCCTTCTTGCCCAGTTCCTTGGCAACTGCCCTTTTCTGGGCACGTCCAAAAAAATGGAAACTGCAGTAGGTATGGCCATGGCGGTTATCTTTGTTCTTGTTATGGCAGGGATTATCACCTGGGTTGTGGATGAATATCTGCTCAAAGGCCTGAATGTGGAATACCTGAGAACGGTTTCCTTTATTCTGGTTATTGCATCTCTGGTACAGTTTGTTGAGATGTTCCTGAAAAAGAGTATCCCCGGCCTATATGCGGGTCTGGGTATTTTTCTGCCCCTGATCACCACTAACTGTGCGGTCATGGGTGCCTGCCTGCTGAACATCAGCAAGGAATATACCTTTGTTCAGGCCCTTGCAGCCTCATTTTTCTATGCGGTTGGTTTCGGTCTGGCACTGATCCTCTTTGCGGGGCTCCGGGAAAGAATTAATCTTGCACGGGTGCCAAAACCGCTGCAGGACACCTCCATCGGCCTTGTAACCGCCGGTATGATCGCTTTGACCTTTACCGCCTTTAAAGGCATGGTCTAAGCCTGGAATAAATATAAAGAATC
>PIVQ01001474.1 GCA_003354055.1 Desulfobacteraceae bacterium
CTCAAGGTGACACTGCTCCAGGTGCGCATCCGATGATAGCGTATGGCAAGGGGGACCTCACAATACTTTCGTCCGTTGCAATAATACACATGGGTCAGGGTAAACGGCGGATTCTCTGAAATAACCTTCATCCAAATCCTTGGTGTGGCATCCTGTGCAAGGGAAAATTTGATTTTGGGCTTGCTGTACTGCTTGTTGTTCACGCTGCTACAGGATATGATTTCCTCTATTAGAATTCCCGAAGGCATATCACCTTGCGCTTTTTGATTAGAGGCTTCTACAGGAGAATTTTGTTCAAGAACCTGGGTGCTCAAATCAGAATCAGATGATTTTGTTACTGTCTCTTTGTCCATCATTGTCTGGGAGGGGGGCAGTACTTTTTGAGTATCAGATGAGGCCTTTATTTTCACGGTGCCGGTGTTTAAAGCTGGTTGTTCAGCAGGAGCCGTAACAAATTGCACCCGGGATGATGTTTTAGACACCTTTGAGAAAAGTATTGCCGGCTGTTGTTTGAGGAGCAGCATACTGGATATAATCAAGGCACTGAACAACAAAATCAGCCCCAAGGGAAAGCTCTTAGGGGCAGGCTTTATCTCTTTATTGTTGATAATTGTCCTGAACTTTTTTATCAGGTCTTGATCTTTATTTTCAATGTTTTCTCTTTTCATGGTGTTGGTTTTCTGTTCTTTGCTTTTCCTGTTGAATTTACCCGGCAGTCTCGCATAAAAAAAATATTTTTAATATTTGATCCATGATCTTTTACAGTGCCGATGGCCTATATGCAATTCAAAAATAAACTGATGGTGACAGGTCGGGGATGGTGAAATTGGAAACAGAAAGTGATGCTCTATATTGAACCGACCAATGCTATATTGGCCGTAATATTTTGGGAGGAGAATGTTGGCATCATCCCTGATTAAAAGGGTTGTTTTGGTGGGCGATGCAGGGCTTGAACCTGCGACTTCAACCTTGTAAGGGTTGCACTCTCCCAACTGAGTTAATCGCCCAAAAGCAGGGAGTTTATATCAACCAT